>CAZDEX010000045.1:0-11166 GCA_964504405.1 uncultured Gaiellales bacterium
CGCAGGCCGTTGCGGTCGAGCGTCGCGCCGATCACGCGCCCGTCGGTGAACGCGATCGCGGCGGGACCGTCCCACGCCTCGGTCAGGCACTCGTGGAAGCGGTAGAAGCCGCGGAGCTCGTCGGAGACGTCGGCACGGCCGGCGTACGCCTCGGGAACCATCATCATCAGCGCGTGCGGCAGCGAGCGGCCCGCGAGCACGAGCAGCTCGAGCACGTTGTCGAAGTTCGCGGTGTCGGAGCCGCCCGCGCGCACGACGGGCTTCACCTTCGCGATGTCGTCGCCGAAGAGTTCGGATTCGAGCTGCGACTCGCGCGCGTGCATCCAGTTGACGTTGCCGCGCAACGTGTTGATCTCTCCGTTGTGCGCGACCATGCGGTACGGGTGCGCGAGCTCCCAGCTCGGGAACGTGTTCGTCGAGAAGCGCGAGTGCACGAGGGCGAGCGCGCTCGCGAGGCGCTCGTCGGCGAGATCCGGGAAGTAGCAGCCGAGCTGCGGCGCCGTGAGCATTCCCTTGTAGACGAGCGTCCGCGACGAAAAACTCGGGATCACGAGCTCCGATCCCGCGTCGCGCTCGGCGACGCGGCGAATCACGTAGAGCTTGCGCTCGAACGCGTCGCCGTCGAGGTCGGGCGACGCGCCGACGAACAGCTGCCGGATGACCGGCGCGAAGAGGCGTGCCTGCGAGCCGACGTGCTGCGCATCCGTCGGCACGTCGCGCCAGCCGAGCACCGTCTGACCCTCGGCGGCGACCGTCGCCTCGAGGAGCTCCTCCAGCTCGACGCGGCGCGAGGCGCGCTGCGGGAGGAAGCACACCGCCACGCCGTAGCGCTCCGGCAGCGCGAAATCCGTGACATCTCGCAGGAACGCGTCCGGAAGCTGCACGAGGATGCCCGCGCCGTCGCCGGTGTCCGCGTCCGCGCCCGCGGCGCCGCGATGCTCGAGGTTCTCGAGCGCGACGAGCGCACGGCGCACCGTCTCGTGCGACCGGGTGCCGTCGAGCCGTGCCACGAACGCGACGCCGCACGCGTCGTGCTCGAAGGACGGGTCGTAGAGGCCCTGCGCCCTCATCCCTCGCCTTGTCTCTGGCTAGTCCGGCGGGGCGAGGAGCAAACGGTGCCGGCTAGCGCTGTCGCGGGCGCGCGAACTTGACAACGAGCTTCGTAATGTTCGCGCGGACGGCCATCGCTTCAAAGAGTAAAGCATTGGCCGGATGGCCGCAACTAGAATGCGATAGAGGCTTGATCCAGCTGTTCTCCAGGGAGGTTCGGCATGGCATTGCAACTTGGTGACGACGCGCCCGACTTCACCGCGGAGTCGACGGAAGGCGAGATCCACTTCCACGACTACCTCGGCGATTCGTGGGGCGTGCTCTTCTCGCACCCGGCGGACTTCACGCCGGTGTGCACCACCGAGCTCGGGCGCGTCGCGGCGCTCAAGAGCGAGTTCGACAAGCGGAACACGAAGGTCGTCGGGCTCAGCGTCGACGGTCTCAGCGACCACGAGAAGTGGAGCCAGGACATCGAGGACGTGACCGGCAGCAAGCTCAACTTCCCGCTCGTCGCGGACAAGGATCGCGACGTCGCGGACAAGTACGGGATGATCCATCCGAACGCGAGCGACACGACGACCGTCCGCTCGGTGTTCGTGATCGGCCCCGACAAGAAGGTCAAGCTCACGCTCACCTACCCGGCCGCGACCGGACGCGACTTCAACGAGATCCTGCGCGTGATCGACTCGCTGCAGCTGACCGCGAAGCACAAGGTCGCGACCCCGGCGGACTGGAAGCAGGGCGAGGACGTGATCATCACGACGGCCGTGTCGGACGAGGAGGCAAAGGAGCGCTTCCCCGGCTACGAGACGGTGAAGCCCTACCTTCGTAAGACGCCCCAGCCCGCGTAGCGGGTTGGGGGAAATCTGATTCGGCGAAGCCGAACCCGATTCGCGGGTTTCACGAGCCGCCTAGGTGGACGAAACCCCTGATTCTGGTTCGGCTGACGCCGAATCAGAATCACCCGGGGTTCTCGCGCCGCACCAGCTCCGCCTCGACGTCGGCGACGTCGAGGCCGCGCGCCGCGAGCAGCACGTAGAGGTGGTACACGAGGTCGGCGGCCTCTTCGATCACACGCTCGTCGCTCTCGTCGAGCGCCGCGACCGTGACTTCGACCGCTTCCTCGCCGACCTTGCGCGCGACGGCGCCCACGCCGGCACTCAGGAGCTCGGTCGTGTACGAGCCTTCGGGCCGATCGAGCGCGCGTTGGCTGATCGTGCGCCATAGCGCCGGAGCGAAGCAGGAGACCGAACCGGTGTGGCAGGCGGCCCCCGCAGGCACGACCCGCACGAGCAGCGCGTCGCCGTCGCAGTCGTCGCGCAGCTCCTCGACGGCCAGCGTGTTGCCGGAGGTCGCGCCCTTCCGCCACAGCTCTTCGCGCGAGCGCGACCAGAACCACGCCTCGCCCGTCTCGCGCGTCAGACGCTCGGCCTCCTCGTTCATCCACGCGAGCATCAGCACCTTGTCGGTGCGCGCATCCTGGACGATCGCGGCGCGCAGCTCCATCAGCGGACCGCCACTCCGAGCCCGCGCACCTCGGCGCGCAGCGATGCGAGCCGCTGCGGGTCCTCGTGCAGGATCGACGCGAGGAGCGCCGCCTGCGCGACGCCGACCGCATCGGCGACGTGGCGGGCGTTGCCCGCGCCGCCGGAGGCGATTACCGGCACGCGCACGCTCTCCGCGACCGAAGCGGTGAGCTCGAGGTCGTAGCCCTCGCGCGTTCCGTCCGCGTCGATCGACGTGAGGAGGATCTCGCCCGCGCCGCGCTCCTCGGCCTCGCGCGCCCAGTCGTCGGCGCGGCGAGCGACGTCGCGCGTGCCCGCGTGCGAGCGCACGTTCCCGCCTTCCGCGTCGATCGCGACGACGACGGCCTGCGAGCCCAGGCGGTCCGCGAGCTCCGTGATCAGCTCCGGCCGCGCGAGTGCGGCGGAGTTGACGGCGACCTTGTCGGCGCCTGCCTCGAGGAGCTGCTCCGCATCGGCCGCCGTGCGCACACCGCCGCCCACGGTGAACGGGATCGCAAGCTGCTCGGCGACGTGGCCGACCATGTCGACGAGCGTCGAGCGGTCGTCGAGCGTGGCGGTGATGTCGAGGAAGACGAGCTCGTCGGCGCCGTTGTCGGAGTACGCCGCGCCCAGCTCGACGGGGTCGCCGACGTCGCGCAGCTCCTTGAAGCGCACGCCCTTCACGACGCGGCCGCCCGCGACGTCCAGGCACGGGATCAGACGCGGGAGAGGCACAGCTCCTCCAGCCAGCGCGCACCGAGTGCGCCGCTCTTCTCGGGGTGGAACTGGCAGCCCACGAACGAGCCGCGGCGCGCCTCGGCGACGATCCCCTCCGACCACGCCGTCGCGGCGGGCGTCACGGCGGCGTACGAGTGCGCGAAGTAGAAGGCGCCGAGGTCGCCGACCTCCGCCCAGCCCATGCGCGGCACGCGCTCCGCTTCGAGGCGCACCGCCTCGCCGGGGAGGAGCGCCAGGCCCTCGACGCCGCCGTCCTCCTCGGTGCGCTCGAGCGCGAGCTGCAGGCCGAGGCAGATGCCGAGGATCGGCCGCTCTGCCTCGAACCGCGCGCGGAGCGCGATGTCATGGCCGCGCTCCCGCAGGCCGTCCATCGCCGCACGGGCGGAGCCGACACCGGGAAGCACCGCAAGGTCAGCGTTCGCGACGTCGTCGGTCAGCTCCGCACCGAGGCGGCGGAACGCGATCTCGACCGAGCGCACGTTCCCCGCGCCGTACCCACAGATCCCGACCTTCACAGGACGCCTTTCGTCGAGGGCAGCCCGCTGTTCTCGGTGCGCACGGCCTCGCGCAGCGCGCGGCCCACGGCTTTGAAGGCCGCTTCCGCCACGTGATGCGGATCGCGCCCGGTCGCTTCGACGTTGATCGCCGCGCGGGCGGACTGCGCCAGGCTCGCGAGCATGTGGCTTGCCATCCCGGGGTCGTGCTCGATCCGCAATTCGGCGTACGGACGGCCGCCCAGGTCGACGGCTGCACGGGCGAGCGCGTCGTCCATCGGCACGACCGCGTTGCCGTAGCGCGCGATGTTCGTGCGATCGCCGAGCGCAGTGTCGAGCGCGGCGCCGAGCACGAGCGCGGCGTCCTCGGCCGTGTGGTGGTCGCCGGTCTCGAGGTCGCCCGCCCCCTCCAGGACGAGGTCGAATCCCGCGTGGAAGCCCAGCTGCTCGAGGAAGTGGTCGTAGATGCCGGCGCCGGTCGAGACGCGGATGCGCCGCTCGCCGTCGAGCCGTAGCCGCGTGGTGAACCGCGTCTCCGCCGTCGCGCGCAGGCTGCGCGCGGTGCGTCCGGCGCGCGCAGGCGCACCGCCGAGCGCCTCGAGCAAGGCGTCGTCGTCCTCGCGATCGAGCACCGAGACACGGATCGCGTCCGGCCAGGCGCGCACGACGATCCCCTGCTGCAGCAGCGAGTCCGCGAGCGCGAGCCCGTCGTCGACCGGCACGTAGAGGAAGTTCGCGTGCGACTCGACCGGCGCGTAGCCGAGCTCGCGCAGCGCCGCCGCGAGCTGCTCGCGCTCCTCGATGACCGGCGCGACGTCCGGCGGGTCGGCGAGCGCGGCGGTCGCCAGCGCCGCCGAGAGTGTCGACACGGGCGCGGGCGCCTGGCGCGCGTTCAGCTCGGCCGCGACCTCGGCCGACGCGAGCGCGTAGCCGATGCGCGCCCCCGCGAGCCCGAACAGCTTCGAGAACGTGCGCAGCACGATCACGCCGTCGTCGATCAGCGGCAGCGCGGTCTCGCCGGAGTACTCGAAGTACGCCTCGTCGACGACGAGCGGCCGCGCATCGGGAATGGGCCCGAGCGCGCCCGTGGGGTTGTTCGGCCGGCACGCGAACGTCAGCACCGGGTCGTCGTCGGCGATCGTCGCCCCCGCGAGCTGCGCAGCGATGCCGAAGAGCGGGTAGGTCGGGCCTTCGGGGATCGCAATGGTGTCGCCGGGGCCTGCATACGCGCGCGCGCAGAGCAGGATGAGGTCGTCGGCGCCCGCGCCGAGCACGACGTTCTCGGGCTCGACGCCGGCGTAGGAGGCGATCGCGCGCCGCAGTGCGCGGTAGCCCCCGGCGGGATAGTTGTTGACCCGCGCGAGCGCGCCCGCGACCGTGCCCGGCCGGGTCGTGCGCGCCGGGAGCGGCGGCGTGTTCTGGTCGAAGCGCAGGACCTGCGACGCGTCGATCCCCGCGCGCGCGGCGACCTCGTCGGACGGCGGCGCCCACGTGTACGCCCGGAACTCCGGCGAGAGCGCCTTCACGCGGCCATCCGCTCGACGGGGACAATGAGGATCGACGACGCGCCGGCCGCCTCGAGCTGCGGCAGCAGCCGCCACACGTCGGCGGCGGGCACGAGCACGTGCACCGCGACCATTCCCGCCTCGGCGAGCGGCAGCACGCTCGGCAGGCGCGGGCTGACGAGCTCGCCGATCGCTTCGAGCGCGCTCTCCGGCGCGTTCAGCATGAGATAGCGGTGGCGCCGCGCCTCGACGACCGCGCGCAGCATGCCTGCGAACTGCGCCCCACGCCCTTCGTCGCGCGCCACGAGCACCGCTTCCGACTCGAGCAGCACCCCGAGCGAGCGCAGGCCGTTCGTGCGCAGCGTGTTCCCCGACGAGACGAGGTCGACGATCGCATCGGCGAGCCCGAGGCGCGGCGCGATCTCGACGGAGCCGCTGACGTCGACGAGCGTCACGTGGACGGGCAGCAGCTGCTCGGCGAGGTGCGGGTAGACGGTAGCGACCGCCGCGCCTTCGAGCTCCTCGAGCGCCGTGATGGGCGACTCCTCCGGCACCGCCGCCTCGAGCCGGCACGACCCGAAGCCGAGAGGAAGCAGCTCCGTCACCCTCGCGCCGCGCTCGCGCACGAGGTCGATGCCCGTGATCCCACAGTCGACGACGCCGTCCTGCACGTACTCGGGCACGTCGGCGGCGCGCACGAGCAGCACCTCCACCGGCGCGTTCCGGCACGGGAACGCGAGCGCGCGGTCGCCGGGCTGCTCGGGGCCGAGGCCGGCGTCCTCGAGCAGGTGGAACGCCGGCTCGCGCAGCCGGCCCTTCGCGGGGACTGCGACCCTCAGGACGTCGCGCGATCGAGCGCCAACCGGTAGCCGCCCTCGCCGTGGCGCAGCCAGTGCGCCACGCGCGTCACCGTCGTCGTCGAGGCGCCCGTCCGCTCCGCGATCTCCAGATACGGGAGCCCCTGCTCCACGAGCCGCGCCACCTGCCAGCGGTGTGCCATCGCCTCCAGCTCCGCAATCGTGCAGAGGTCCCGGAAGAACGCTTCCGCCTCCGCGCGGCTCTTCAGCGACAGGATCGCGTCGAAGAGCTCTCGCATTTCCTTCGTCTCCCACGGGTGTCGGCTCCTGCTCGCCATCGGTTTGCATGTTAGCACGCTAACATGCAAACATGTGGTTCGAAGGGACGATCGAGGTGATCCCTGCGGTGGACGTGCTCGGCGCGGAGGCCGTGCGCCTTCACCGCGGCGACTACGACGCCGTCGTGGAGCGCGCCGACGACCCGATCGAGCTGGCGCGCCGCTGGGCGGCGGCGGGCGCGAGGCGCATCCACCTCGTCGACCTCGACGGTGCGCGGAGCGGGAAGATCCGGCCCGAGCTCGTGCGCACGGTCCGCGACGCGACGGGGCTGCCGGTCCAGGCGTCGGGCGGGATCCGCAGCGTCGACGACGCGCGCGCGTTCCTCGACGCAGGCGCCGACCGCGTGGTCGTCGGCACCGCTGCCTGGCCCGACCCCACGCCCTGGCTCGCGCTCGGCGAGGCGCTCGTGCTCGCGGTCGACGTCGCCGACGGCGAGCTGCGCGGTCGCGGCTGGACCGCGGGCACCGGCGTCCGGCTCGAGGACGCGCTTCGCCGCGCCGCCGGCGCGCGGCTGCTCGTGACCGCGATCGACCGCGACGGGACACTGGCCGGGCCGGACCTCGCGCTCGTGCGTAAGGCCGCCGCGTCCGGCTCTCCGGTGCTGGCCGCAGGCGGCGTCCGTTCGCCCGAAGACGTCGACGCGCTCGCGGCCGCCGGCGCGGAGGCCGCCGTGGTCGGCCGCGCGCTGCTTCGGCCGTAGGCTCGACGGAGGCCGCCAGGAGCGAAGGTGCCGGCTTGCCGGCGCCCTGAGCGGAATCAGCCGAGCAGGCCGACGACGTCGTCGTGAAGTACGCCGTTCGTTGCGACGAAGCTTCCGTCGACGGCCGGCACGGTGCCGTCGTACTGCGTGCAGCGGCCGCCTGCTTCTTCGACGAGGAGCTGCACCGGCGCGTAGTCCCACAGCTTCATCACCGAATCGCACGCGACGTCGAGTGACCCCTCGGCGACGAGGCAGTGCTGCCAGAAGTCGCCGAGACCGCGGTTCGACCACGCGCGCTGCACGATCTCGGCCCAGCCCGCCGGCATCCGACGCGCGGAGGTCGTCGAAACCGAAGCGTCCTCGAGCGCGGCGACCGCCGAGACGCGGCACCGGTCGCCGGCTGCGAACGCGCCGCCGCCGCGCACCGCCCACCAGCGCCGGCCGAGCGCAGGCGCGGAGATCAGCGACAGCTCCACCTCCCCTTCGCGCTCGAGGGCGAGGAGCGTCGCCCACACGGGGACGCCCCGCACGTAGTTCGTCGTCCCGTCGATCGGGTCGACGATCCACTTCACGTCGGTGCCGTCGTCGCCGAACTCCTCGCCGAGGACGCCCTCGCCGCGGCCGGACGCCGCGATCTGGGCCCGGATCGCCTCTTCCGCCGCGCGGTCGGCCTCGGAGACCGGCGAGAGGTCGGGCTTCGTCTCGACGCGCAGGTCGAGGGCGCGGAACCGAGCGCTGGTGAGCGCGTCTGCGGTGTCCGCGAGCGCGTGCGCGAAGGCGAGGTCGTCCACGACTCCAGAACTATCTCAGGCGTTTCTTATGCCGGCCTGCTACTACGTGTGCCGTGCGCCGCTTGCTTGCCTCGGTCATTACCGTCTCCGTCCTCGCAGCGGTCGCGGTGACGGGCGGCACGGCCTCGACGACGCACCGCTTCTACGCGCTGAACGACGACTCCGACAGCATCTCGTCGAACTGGTCGGGGTACGCGCTCGAGGCGCCGTCGGGCACCAATCTCGAGTTCACGAGCATCACGGGCACCTGGACGCAGCCGAAGGCGACGTGCACGGCCGGGTCGGAGGCGGCGTCGGCATTCTGGGTCGGGCTCGGCGGCGAGACGGACGCGTCGACCTCGCTCGAGCAGACCGGGACGAGCGCCGACTGCGACGCGCGCGGTCTCGCGCACTACTACGCGTGGTACGAGCTCCTGCCCGCCGCGGCGATCAGGGTCCCGCTCAAGGTCAATCCGGGCGACCAGATCACGACGTCGGTGAACGTCAACAACACCGCCGTCCTGATCCAGATCAAGAACCGCACGCGCAAGTCGAGCTTCACCAGGTCGTTGTCGATGGACGTCCCCGACCTGACCTCGGCGGAGTGGGTCGCCGAGGCGCCGTCCGCCTGCGACGAGTCCGGCACGCGCTGCAACGTCCTCCCGCTCGCGAACTTCGGCAAGGTGACGTTCACCAAGGCCGCGACGATCGCGAGCGAGCACGCGGGCACGCTCACCGACCCCACGTGGTCGCGCGTCTCGATCAGGCTGGTGCCGCAGGGCGACCAGCTCAGCCGGTTCACCGCCTCGACCGCCGGCGCGCTCCCCGGCGTGATCGCCGCGGACGGTCGCGGGTTCCTGGTCAGCTGGGTCTCGAACGCCGCCACCTAGACTTCGCGTCCATGGAGAACGTCCTCGCGGTCGACGTCGGCGGCTCGCACGTCAAGCTGCTCCTCGCCGGCGAGAGCGAGCCGCGCCGATTCGACTCCGGGCCGACGCTGACCGCGGAGCAGATGGTGGACGGCGTCAAGCAGGCGGCAGAGGGCTGGGACTATGACGCCGTGACGGTCGGCATCCCCACGCCGATCCACCACGGCCGACTCGCCGTCGATCCGGTCAACCTGGGAAAGGGTTGGGCGGGGTTCGACTTCAAAAGAGCGTTCGGCAAGCCCACGCTCGTCGTGAACGACGCGGCGATGCAGGCGGTCGGGAGCTACGAAGGCGGCCGCATGCTGTTCCTCGGGCTCGGCACCGGGCTCGGCTCGGCCGTGATCGACGACGGGCTCGTCGAGCCGATGGAGCTCGGCCATCTGCCGTTCCGTAAGAAGACGTTCGAGGACTACGTGGGGACCGCGGGGTTGAAGGAGCTCGGCAAGAAACGCTGGAGCGAGGCGGTGTTCGAGACCGTCGACCAGTTCTATCGCGCACTCGAGCCGGAGTACGTCGTGCTCGGCGGCGGCAACGCCGCAGAGCTCGACGAGCTGCCGCCGCACGCGCGCCGCGGCGACAACGAGAACGCGTTCAAGGGCGGCTTCCGCCTCTGGGACAAGCCGGAGCGGGTGCCGATCGAGCGTCTGCTCGCAATCCGGTGACATTCAGATTGCGGACAGGCCCATTCGGTCATCGTGCGGGAGTGGCCCGCCTCTTCCTCCTCGTGCTCATCGTCGCGATCGTCGCCGCCGGCGGCGCCGCGGCGTTCCTGCGGCACGGGCAGGAGCACGCGGCGACGACGACGACGGCGGCGGCAATGCGGACGACACTTGCACAGACGCATCGCGTCTCCCGCCCGGTCGCAATCGACCTGGCCGAACGCACCACGGGAGCACTGCCGGCGCCACTGCAGGATCCGTCCTTCGCTGTCGCGCACGGAAGCGTCCTCTTGCTCGGCGGCCTGACCGCGGCCGACACCTCGACGGACACCGAGATCGCGGCCGGCTTCCACGGCGGGCGCGTGATCGGGCGGCTCCCCGGTGTGCGGCACGACACCGCCGCAGCGACCCTTGGCGGATCCGTCTACGTCTTCGGCGGCGGGAACGGGCCGTCGCAGCTCTCCGACATCGTGCGCGTCGACCCCGGCGCCGGAGCATCGCGCCTCGTCGGCCGGCTGCCGGCCGCGAGCTCCGATTCGACGGCCGCGGTCGTCGGGGGAACCGCCTATGTCGTCGGCGGGTACACGGGCACGCGCTGGCTCGACACGATCGTCGCCTACCGCCCCGGCGGGACGGCGCACATCGTCGCCCACCTGCCCGAGACGCTGCGCTACGCAGCGGTGACCGCCGTCGGGAACACGATCGTGGTCGCCGGCGGCTCACTCGAGAACGGCACGGCGAGCGACCGCGTCCTCGCCTATACGCCCGGCAGGGGCGTCACCTCGATCGGCCGCCTCCCTGCGCCGACAACGCACGCGGCCGCAGTCGCGCTCGGCGGGATCGCGTACGTGATCGGCGGACGCGGGGCAACGGCCCACACGCCGACGGACGCGATCGTCGCGATCGACGTCGCGCACCGGCGCATTCGCGCAGCAGGCCAGTTGCAGACACCGCGTTCCGACCTCGCCGCGGCGGTGGTTGGATCGCGGATCCTCGTCGCGGGCGGTAGTGGCCCTTCGGGCACCGTCGCGACGATCTCGCAGCTCACACCCGTGCGCGCGACGGCCTCCGCGTCAACGGCGACGACGACGCACGCGATCGACTTCACCGACGTGTACGCGCACGACCGCCGGCTGGCCTCGGCGACGAGCGGCGCGCGCGATCTCGTCTACGTCCCGAACAGCAGGAGCGACACGGTCGACGTGATCGACCCGCACACCTACAAGATCGTCGAGCACTTCGCCGTCGGGGGGCTGCCGCAGCACATCGTTCCCGCGTGGGACTTGAAGGACTTGTACGTCACGAACGACACCGGCAACAGCCTGACGCAGATCGACCCGCGCACCGGCAAGCCCGGCCGAACGATTCCCGTCGAAGATCCGTACAACATGTACTTCACGCCCGACGGTCGCTACGCGATCGTCGTCGCCGAACGACTGCGCAGGCTCGACTTCCGCGACGCGCACACGTTCCAGCTGCACCGGTCGGTGTCCGTCCCGTGCACCGGCGTCGACCACATGGACTTCTCCGCCGACGAGCGCTACCTGATCGCGAGCTGCGAGTTCTCAGGGCAGATGGTCAAGGTCGACCTGGCAACCCAGAGCGTCGTCGGGACGCTCGCCCTGCCCGACGGGTCGATGGGGATGCCGCAGGACGTGAAGCTCTCCCCGGACGGAAAGG
>CAZDEX010000046.1:0-10328 GCA_964504405.1 uncultured Gaiellales bacterium
ACTGCTTGGTGCATGCCCTCCCCGCGGGCACAGCACTTCAGAATCAATCATCTAGCAGGCGTTTCTTGCGCCGCGTGTCACACTGACAGCGTGGCGACGCGCCCGAAGCAGCGGAACCTCGGCCGGCTGGGCGAGATCGTCCAGGTCGCGGTGCGCCACGGCTTCGGCTACGCGCTCGACGGCCGCAAGGCGGGCGACCCGGAGACGGGGCAGACCGCACGCGGCCGGCACCTGCGCGAGATGCTCGACGAGCTCGGCCCGACGTTCGTGAAATTCGGGCAGCTGCTCTCGACGCGCCCGGACATCGTGCCGCCCGACATCGTCGCCGAGCTGCGCGGCCTGCAGGACGACGTGCGCCCGTTCCCGTACGAGGACGTCGAGCGGATGATCCGCGAAGAGCTCGGCCAGCCGGTCGAGCGGCTGTTCACGGCGTTCGACCCCGTGCCGCTCGCGGCCGCGTCGATCGGACAGGTGCATCGCGCGACGCTGCCGAACGGACGAGAGGTTGCCGTGAAGGTGCAGCGGCCGAACGCGCCGCGGCAGATCGAAGCCGACCTCTCGCTGATGTACCAGGCGGCGAAGCTCGCCAAGGAGCGGATCCGCGTGCTCGACTTCATCGACACGAACGAGATCGTCGACGAGTTCTCGCGCTCGATCCGCCAGGAGCTCGACTACCGGCTCGAGGCGCGGAACGCGGACGGGTTCCACAAGAACTTCGCGGGGCACCCGCACGTCGCCGTGCCGCGCGTCTACTGGTCGTACACGCGCTCGCGCGTGTTGACGCTCGAGTACCTCGAGGGCGTGCAGCTCGCCGACCTCGACGTCGAGCACTGGACGCTCGAGCAGCGCCGCCACCTCGCGTACCTGATCACCGAGACGTGGATGACGATGATCTTCCGCCACGGCTTCTTCCACGGCGACCCGCACCCGGCGAACATCCTCGTGCTCTCGCCCGAGCGCATCGGGCTCGTCGACTTCGGCCTGACGGGCAAGCTGACCGACGACGACCACTCCAAGCTGACGCGGCTCTTCATCGATGCGGCGTCGGAGAACATCGAGCAGCTGCCGCGCCGCCTCGCCGACCTGGGTGTGCGCTACCCGAAGGAGCGCGAGGAACAGTTCGTCTCCGAGCTGCGCGAGCTCTACTACCGCTACTACGGCGCGAGCCTGCAGGAAATCGACCCGATCCAGGTGATTCGCGAGGCGTTCGGGCTCATCTACACGATGAACCTGCGGCTGCCGACGCGCTTCGTGATGCTCGACAAGACGATCGCGACGCTCGGTTCGGTCGGGATCGAGCTCTACCCGGACTTCAACGTGTTCGAGGTGGCGAAGCCGTACGCGCGCGACCTGATGCTCGAGCGGTACACGCCGCGTCGCATCGCGCGGCGCGCGCGGCGGGAGGGGTGGCAGCTCGCCTCGATGGCGGCCGACCTGCCGTACCAGGTGCACGAGACGCTCGAGCAGGTGCGCGACGGGCAGGTCGAGGTCGGCTTCGTGCACAAGGGCCTCGACGACTTCATGGCGAAGCTCGACGTGCTCTTCAACCGGCTCGTGATCGCGCTCGTCGTGACGGGCGGGTTGATCGGCTCGTCGATGATCGGGATCCTCGCGAAGAGCGGCCCGCATGTGCTCGGACTGCACATCGTCTCGGTGCTCGGCTTCGGCCTCTCGACGGTGCTCGGGATCTGGCTGCTCTGGAGCGTCCTGCGCTCGGGGCGCCTGTAGCTACAACGGGGCGTTCCGGCGCGGTCAGCGCGCGGTGTCGCCCGCCGTGCGCGTGGTGCCACCTGGCCGCAGCGGCCGACTGAGGAGCGATCGGCGCAGAATCGTGTGAATGGACGACTGGTGCCGACGTTGCTGCAGGGCTAGCGTCGCGTCATGGCTGCCGCACTGCTCCTTGCCGACGCCGACCTCGAGATGCGCGGGTTCCTCGAGCGGCACCTCCCGAAGGACGGGTTCGAGCTCGTGCCGGCGCACAGCCGTTTCGACCTGGTGCTGACCGGCGACGTCGACCGCTTCGACCGGTGGGTGAAGCGCGCGCCCGTGATCGTGCTCGGCAACGAGCGTGCCGATGCGGTCGATCGCGTGCAGGCGTTCCGGCGCGGCTGTGACGATTTCGTCGGGCGGCCGTTCGAGTACCAGGAGCTCGTGGAGCGGATCCGTGCAGTTCTTCGGCGCGCGCAGCCCCGCCTGGCCGAGGTCGTCGAGTCGCCACCGGTGCGCATCGACACGCGCACGCGCGACGCGCGCGTCGACGGCCGCCGTGTCGAGCTCGCGCAGAAGGAGTACGAGCTGTTGCTCTGCCTTGCGCGCGAGCCGGACCGCGTGTTCACGAAGGCGGAGCTGTTGCTCGACGTGTGGGGATTCAGGGTCGCGGGGCGAACGAGGACGTTGGACTCGCACGCGTCGCGCCTGCGGCGAAAGCTGCGCGACGCCGGCGCGCCGGTCGAGCTCGTCGTGAACGTGTGGGGCGTCGGCTACCGGCTACGGGAGGAGCCCTAGAGGCTTGATGCGCATTTCGAGCACGCACGGATGGTGGCTCAGACACGGCGCATCTCGCCCTGCTCGGGCTTGAACGTAGGCACCGCTATGCCCTGCGCCCGAGCAGTGCGACCTGCTTGGTCCGAGCCATCCCCGCACGCACTCCAATACGCATCAAGCCTCTAGTAGCGGTCCCGCTTGCGCTTGTGCCCGAGGCTGAAGAGCCCGAGCGGCACGAAGAGGAGCGGCAGGAAGAAGATGTGGCCCCCGCTGATCACGAAGACCAGCACGGCGATGGCGATTCCGATCGCGAGCCCACGCATGGTCTGGCCTTCTTTCGCGCTCCGCGACCCTGAAACGTTCAGTTAGCCTCGCTGGATGGACCGCACCGAGAAGGCGAACCTCCTGCGGCAGTACCATCTGAAGCCGCCGATCCTCGTCCTTCCGAACGCCTGGGATGTCGCGAGCGCGGTGGAGCTCGCGAAGCTCGACGGCTGCCGTGCGCTCGCGACGACGAGCGGCGGCGTCGCGCGGTCGCTCGGCTGGGAGGACGGCGAGCAGGCGCCGGCGGAGGAGATGGTGCGTGCGGCCGGTCGCATCGCCGCGGCTGTCGACGTGCCGGTGACCGGCGACCTCGAGCGCGGCTACGGCGACTTCGCCGGCACGGCGCGCGCCGCGTGGGACGCAGGCGTCGTCGGGATGAACTTCGAGGACTCGACCGCGGCCGGCCTGGTGGAGATCGACGAGCAGGTCGCGGCGATCCGCGCGATCCGCGAGGCGGTGCCGGAGCTCGTACTGAACGCTCGCGTCGACACCTACCTCGAAAAGGCGGGCGGGGTGGACGAAGCGGTCGAGCGCGGCAACGCGTATCTCGCAGCAGGAGCCGACTGCGCCTACCCGATCTTCTGTCCCACCGAGCACATCGCGGACCTCGCGCGGCGGATCGAGGGGCCGATCAACGTGCTCGCGCGTCCCGACGTGCCACCGCCGGCCGAGCTGCAGGCGCTCGGCGTGGCCCGGATGACGTGGGGCTCCGGCCTCGCGCACCTCGCGTACGCCGAGGCTGCGCGCGTCGCGGCCGAAGCGCTCGCCTAGCGCGTCAGGCGGCGACGCTGTGCGCGCCGCCGCCCTTCGCTTCGTCCGCCAGTGCCAGCTGCGCGCGGACGCGCCGGATCTGCTCGCTGTGCCGTTCGAGCTCCGCCTTGGTCGCCCCGCGCCATTCGAGGATCGCGCGGACGAGCACGAGGCCCTTCAGGTCGAGCTCGAGATCTGCGACGTTGGTCGTCATGCTGCCTCCAGGAGCGGCTGGTCGACGACGACGTCATCCGACGTCGTGACCTTGCTCTCGATCATCAGCCCGGCCACGAACGCTCCCGCGATCGCCAACGCGGCGAGCACGTAGAACGTGACCTGGAAGCCGTGGGTCAACGCGGCGCCGCTGAACGCCAACACGCCGGCGTGCGCGTTCACGTAGTGGGCGGTGTACGTCGTCGCGACGGTCGTGGCGACCGCGACGCCGATCGCGCCGCCGACCTGCTGGCTCGTGGTGATGAGGCCCGATGCGACCCCGGCTTCCTCGCCGGTCACTCCGGTGAGCGCGCCGATCGACATCGGCACGAACGAGAGCGCGAGGCCGAGCCCGCTCAGGATGAATGCGGGAAAGAGATCCCAGAAGTAGTGACCGTGCACCGGCAGCTGGGAGTAGAGAACGAGCGCCGCCGCTGCGACGAACATCCCCGCCGACAGCACGGGCCGGACGCCGATGCGCGTCGCGAGCGCCTGCGCGACGCCGGAGAAGACGATGATCGTCAGCGTGAGCCCGATGTACGCCACGCCCGTCTTGAGCGCGGAGTAGTGGAGCACCTGCTGCATGTACAGGGTCAGCAGGAAGAACTGCGAGAACAGTGAGGCCGAGAGCAGCAGCCCGCTGATGTTCGACGCCGCAAGCGTGCGCAGCCGGAAGATGCCGAGCGGGAGGAGCGGCGCCTTCGAGCGAGCCTCGATGACGACGAAGCCGACGATGAGAGCCGCCGCCGCGGCGAGGAGGCCGATCGTCGACGCGGTGCCCCAGCCGTGCTGGGCCGCTCGCGTGAGCGCGTAGACGAGGATCATCAGCCCGCTCGTGATCGAGACCGCGCCGGCCGCGTCGAAGTGGCGGTGATTCAGCTCGGCCTTGCTCTCGCGGAGCACGAACGGCGCGAGCGCGAACACGATGATGCCCGCCGGGACGTTGATGAAGAAGATCCACGACCAGCTCAACGCACTTGTCAGCGCGCCGCCGAGCAGCACGCCGGCTGCGCCGCCGCTACCGGACGCAGCGCCCCAGATGCCGAGGGCGACGTTGCGGTCGCGACCCTCCTCGAACGTGGTGGTCAGGATCGACAGTGCGGCGGGCGAAAGGAGCGCCGCGCCGAGGCCCTGCACGATGCGGAATGCGATCAGCGAGCGCTCCGACCAGGCGAGGCCGTCGAACAGGGAGCTCACCGTGAAGACGGCGAGGCCGATCATGAAGAGCCGCCTGCGTCCGAGGATGTCCGCCAGCCGTCCGCCGAGCAGCAGGGCGCCGCCGAAGAGGATCGAATAGGCCGTGACCACCCACTGGAGGCTCTCCTGGCTGAAGTTGAGGTCGGTTTTGATCGAGGGCAGCGCGACGTTCACGATCGCCACGTCGAGCACGACCATGAATTGCGCGGCCACGATCAGGGCAAGGGCGAACCACTTGGCTCGCGGGGACTGCAGGGAATTCATTTGCCTCTCCAATCGTTGAAGAATTCCACGATGAACACTACCAACGATGAGAGGCGCTACGCTTATTCCCGTGTCCAGCGCGGCCCCCGAGACACAGACGGTTGAAGCGCCCCTGCCCGAGGAGCTCCTCGCGAGCCCCGGGTTCCTGCTCGCGCGCGTCGGCGGCGGGATGAAGATGCGGGTGCTCGGGGAGCTCGAGGAAGCCGGCTGTCCGGGGTTCCAGTACGGCGTGCTCGCCTTGCTGCGCGAAGGCGCGTCCCAGACCCAGGCGAAGATCGCCGACGTGCTGGGCGTCGACCGCAGCCAACTCGTCGGCGAGCTCGACGAGCTCGAGGCAAGCGGCCTGATCGAGCGCCGGCGCGACCCTCAGGACCGGCGCCGGCACATGGTCACGATCACGCCGAAGGGCAAGAAGGAGCTCGTCCGGCTCCGCGCCGTGGTGCGGCGGATCGAGGACGAGTACCTCGCACCGCTCGATGCCGAGTCACGGAAGGTGCTGCACGAACTGCTCCTCCGCATCGCGGAAGGGCACGACGCGCGCTACCGGCGTTAGCTAGTCCCCGTGGATCACGCGGGCGTTGCGCCCGCGGGTGAAGAAGCTGAACGCCCAGCGCGTCAGCACGAGCAGCCGGTTCTGGAAGCCGATCAGATAGACGATGTGGATGCCGAGCCACGTCACCCACGCGAGAAAGCCGGAGACCTTCACGCCTTTGACCACGCCGACCGCGCGTAGGTGGCCGATCGTCGCGAGCTCGCCCTTGTCGTTGTAACGGAACGCGCTGCGCTTGCCGTCGCGAATCGACTTCGCGGCGTGCCGCCCCTGCTGCATCGCGACCGGCGCGACGCCGTGCAGCTGCCGGCCGCGCACGGAGACCATATCCCCGATTGCGAACACGTCGGGATGGCTTGCGATCGTCAGGTCCGGCTCGACCGTGATGCGGCCAGCGCGATCGGTCTGCACGCCGCTCGCGTCCGCGAGCAGGCCCGCGAGCGGCGAGGCCGTGACACCGGCGGCCCAGATCGCGGTGCGCGCGGGAATGCGTGTGCGGCTGCCGTCCCGTGCCTCGACCTCGACCGAGGTCGCGTCGATGTCGACGACCGTGGTGGCGAGCATCGGCGTGACGCCGAGCGACTCGAGCTGGCGCTGCGCCTTGCGCGGGAGCGGGTGGGGGAACGCGCCCAGCACCTTGTCGGTCGCCTCGACCAGGAGCACACGCGTCGCCCGCGTGTCGGCGGCGCGGTACTCGCGGGAGAGCGCGTCGCGCCCGAGCTCGGCGATCTGCCCTGCCATCTCGACTCCCGTCGGCCCGGCGCCGACCACCACGAACGTGAGCCACGCCTCGCGCGCGGCCTCGTCGCGCTCGACCTCGGCTGCCTCGAACGCGAGCAGGATGCGGTCACGCAGCTCGAGCGCGCCGGTGAGCGACTTCAGCTCGGGCGCGAACGCCGCCCAGTCGTCGTGACCGAAGTACGAGTACCGCGAGCCGCCGGCGACGACGAGCGTGTCGTAGGGCAGCAGCAGCGTTCCACCGTTGGGGAGGCGCTCGACCGTGACCTGCCGGTCGTTCAGGTCGATGTGCGTGACCTCGCCCAGCACCACCTCTGCGTTGCGCTGCGCGCGCAGCACCTGGCGAAGCGGCGAGGCGATCTCCTCGGCGGAGAGCGAGCCCGTCGCGACCTGGTAGGCGAGCGGCTGGAAGAGGTGGAAGTTCTGCCGGTCGACGAGCGTCACGTGGACGTCGGCGTGCCGGAGCCCGCGGACTGCGAGCAGTCCGCCGAAGCCACCGCCCACGACCACGACGCGCTGCGACACTAGATGGTTGATCCCCCGCTCTCGCGCGTCCGGATGCGCGGCCTGGTCGGTCTGGGCCGCCTACGGACGGCACGACCCGGCGGAGCCGGGCCCCACCGTCCGTGCGCTGTGCCACGTCGCACCGGCACCGATGGCTCTGCCATCGCCGCCGGCACGCCGCGGCACCCCAGAGCGATCAGTCCACGCCCCAGAACGGACGATTTCGTGGCATCAACCATCTACGTCAGCATCGCACCTTCGAGTCGGAGGAGATGCCGCTTGACGTCAAGTCCGCCTGCGTAGCCCGTCAGCGCGCCGCTCGCTCCGACGATGCGATGGCAGGGCAGGACGATCGGGATCGGGTTGCGGTTCATCACCGTGCCGACGGCGCGGGCCGCGCGCGGCCGGCCGGCCTTCGCGGCGAGGGCGCCGTACGTGTCGGTCTCGCCGTACGGCACGCGCGCCAGCTCGGCGAGGACCGCGGCGTGGAACGGCGCGACGCGAAGGTCGAGCGGCAGGTCGAACGTGCGGCGCGTTCCCGCGAAGTACTCGTCGAGCTCGCGGCGCTCGTCGTCGAGCGGCGTGCGCAGGACGCGCGCGCCGAAGGTCCGCGCGACCACGTCCTCCATTCCGTCCGGGAAGTACGAGATGCGCGCGAGGCCGCGGTCGGTGGCGGCAACGAAGAGCTCGCCGACCGGGGAGTCGACGATGTCGTACCGGACGTCGACGAGCCCTTCGCGGAGTGCTGCGTGGCGAAAGCGCGCGTCGAGCTCAGGCGTGACGTTCATGTGTCCTCCTCAGGCGTCGGACGCCGGAGGACGCCGCGGCGCGCGCAGCCTCCTCGGACGAGCCGAGTGCGTCGGCGATCTGGGCGTAGGGCAGGTCGTAGCCGTAGCGCAGCACCACCGCGGCCCGTTCGGTCGGCGGCAGGTCGCCCGTCAGGTGCTCGAGCTCGCGGAACGCGTCGCGGCGGATCTCTGCCGCGGGCTCGCCGTCGACCGGCGGCTGCGGCTTCGCGCGCAGCTCATCCATCGCGACGTTCGTCGCGATCGTGAACACCCACGAGCGCAGGTTCCGCGCGTGCTGGAGCCGGTCGTACGCGCGGAGCGCGCGCAGGAACGTCTCCTGCCAGGCGTCCTCGGCGCGCTGCCCGAGCAGCCGCCTCAGGTAGCCGAGCACCTCGTCGCGGTGCTCGAGGTAGAACCGCTCGAACGGCGGGATGCTCTGGGCCACGGCCTCCATCATCGATGAAACGTGCGAAGGTCTCCGGTCGTGAGATGCGCCGTCGTCGGGCACGTGGAGTGGGTGGAGTTCGCGCGGGTGCCGCGCTGGCCCCACGCGGGCGAGATCATCCATGCGACCGATGTCTTCTCCGAACCTGCGGGCGGCGGCCCTGTCGTCGCCCGACAGCTCGCGCGCCTCGCGGGGCGCTGCGCGCTGTTCACCGTGCTGGGCGATGACGAATTGGGACGTGCCTCCGTGAGGCGGTTGGCGGCGTTGTCCATGGATGTCCATGTCCAACGTCCACGCGTGTCCATGGCCACGCGGCGCGCCTGGACGCACATCGATGACAAGGGCGAGCGGACCATCACGGTCCTGGGCGAAAAGCTCGTGGCGCGGGGGCCCCTGCCACTCGAGGGCTACGACCTCGTGTACTTCGTCTCGGGAGACGTGGCGGCCCTGCGCTCGGCGCGCCAGGCCAGGTTCGTGGCGGCGACGCTCCGCGAGCAGGCGACGCTGCGGGAGGCCGCCGTGCCGCTCGACCTCGTCGTCGGGAGCCTGAACGACCCCGGCGAGGGCTACGACGGATCGCTCGAGGCGAAGCTCGTCGTCCTGACCGACGGGGCGCACGGCGGGACGGCGAACGGCGAGCCCTTCGCCGCCGCCGAGCCGCCCGGGCCCGTCGTCGACACCTACGGCGCGGGCGACAGCTTCGCCGCGGCGCTCGCGTTCGCGCTTGCTCGAGGCGATGCGCTCGACGATGCGCTGGCGCTCGCCTCGCGTGCCGGCGCCGCCGTGATCACGGGACGCGGTCCATACACTTCGCAACTGTGAGTGCTCGCGTCGCATGGATCTCCCGCACGCCCGTCAAGGCGCTGAAGCTGCAGCACCTCGACGAGGCGCAGCTGGGGGAGGGCGGCCTCGAGGGCGACCGCCGCTTCTATCTCGTCGGCGAGACGGGCAGGCTGATCAGCAACAAGGACCATCCGACCTTCCAGCTCGTCGCGGCGCACTACGACTCCGGTGACGACACGCTGACGCTCGCGTTCCCGGACGGGCGCGAGGTGAGCGGCACCGTCGAGCGGGGCGAGAAAGTGGAGACGACGTTCCACAGGGCGTCGCGTCCCGCACGGCTCGTACGCGGGCCCTGGTCGGAGGCGCTCTCGGAGCTCGGCGGCGCACCTGTGCGGCTCGTCGAGCCGGGCTATCCGGCCGTCGACCGTGGGCGCAACGGTGCCGCCTCGCTCCTCGCGACCGCGTCGCTGTCCGCGATCGGGGCGCAGCTCGGCGTCGACGAGGTCGACAGCCGGCGCTTCCGGATGAACTTCGGGATCGAGGGCCTCGAGCCGCACGAGGAAGACTCGTGGCTGCGGCGGAAGGTGCAAGTGGGTGAGGCGGTGGTGATCCCGTACGGGAACGTCGGCCGGTGCGTGATCACGACCCAGAACCCGGACACCGCGGTCTCCGACCTCGACACCCTGAAGGCGCTCGCCGCCTACCGACGGGACGTCGAGACCACGGAGCCGCTGCCGTTCGGCGTCCACGCCGCGGTCGCCACGCCCGGCCGCGTCCGGGTCGGCGACCCGGTCGCCCTCCTCTAGCACCGGCCGTTCAGGTCGGAGAAATCCCCCTTCTAGGGGACCGATTTCGCCTGGTCCAGGGTTTACAGGTGGGGGAAAGTGGGATAGAGTGGGGCACAGTGGACCATGCTGCTCGGTGAACATGAGCATTCTCTGGACGACAAGAACCGCCTCACCCTCCCGGCCAAGCTCCGTGGGGACTTCGAGGACGGTGTCGTCGTGACGCGCGGGCTCGACGGGTGCCTCTACGCGTACCCGCGCAGCGCCTGGGCGCAGATGGCCGAGCGGATCCAGACGCTCGACCCGCTCGCCGAGGACTCCCGCCGGATGCGCCGCCACTTCTTCTCCGGCGCCGCGCACGGCGAGCTCGACAAGCAGGGTCGCATGGTCATCCCGGCCGCGCTCCTCGAGGGCGCCGGGATCTCGCGCGAGGTGACGGTGGCCGGGGGGTGCGACCCGCTGGAGAGCTGGGACCGCGCCAAGTGGCGCCAACAGCGGCTGGG
>CAZDEX010000046.1:10338-11055 GCA_964504405.1 uncultured Gaiellales bacterium
CTCGAAGGGAGCGCGGAAGATGTTGCCGAGCGTCTTGCCAACTGAGTCCGATCACGTCCCGGTCCTCGCCGAGGAGATCGTCTCGCTCCTCGACCCGCGGCCGGGGGAGACGATCGTCGACGCCACCTTCGGCGCCGGCGGCCACTCCTCGCTGCTCGCCGCGCGCCTGCGCGGCGACGGCAAGCTGATCGCGATCGACCGCGACCCGACGGTCGCGCCGTACTTCGAGCGCTTCCGGCGCGAGACCGGCGTGAAGGCGCGCCTGCACCACGGCGAGTTCTCGACGGTGCTGCAGCATCTCGCGGAGAACGGCGTCAAGGCCGACGCGATCCTGCTCGACCTCGGGGTCTCGTCGATGCAGCTCGACCGGCCCGACCGCGGCTTCTCCTATGCCGTCGACGCGCCGCTCGACATGCGCATGGACCCGAGCGCGACGTACTCCGCGCAGGAGCTCGTCAACGAGTCCGACGAGCGCGACCTCGCAGACATCTTCAAGCGCTACGGCGAGGAGCGGTACGCGCGTCAGATCGCGCGCGCGATCGTCAAGCGCCGCAAAACGCAGGCGTTCGAGCGCACCGCCGATCTGGTCGAGACGATCAAGGCGGCGATCCCCGCGCCGGCGCGCTTCGGCGAAGGGCATCCCGCGAAGCGCGTCTTCCAGGCGCTCCGCATCGAGGTGAACGACGAGCTCGGAGCCGTCGAGCGGGCGCTTCCGGC
>CAZDEX010000047.1:0-6235 GCA_964504405.1 uncultured Gaiellales bacterium
CACGACGTTGTTGCGCGAGCGGTTCAGCTCGATCACCTTCGCGCGCAGCTCCTGGCCGAGGAACTCGTCGAGGTCCTGCACGCGGCGGATGTCGACGAGCGACGCCGGCAGGAAGCCCCGCACGCCGAGGTCGAGGATGAGACCGCCCTTGACGACCTCGATCACGCGGCCGTTGACGGGGTCGCCGGACTCGGCGGCCGTCTCGATGTTCTTCCAGGCCAGCTCGAACCGCGCGCGCTTCTTCGAGAGGATCAGGCGCCCTTCGGCGTCCTCCTTCGTGAGCACGAGCGCGTCGATCTCGTCGCCGAGAGTCACCTCGTCGGCCGGGTTGACCGAGCGGCGGATCGAGAGCTCGGAGACAGGGATGACCCCCTCCGACTTGTACCCGATGTCGACCAGGACCTCGTCCTTGTCGACGCGCACGACCGTGCCGTGCACGACTTGCCCCTCGTTGATCTCGGGGAAGGTCGAGTCGTAGTCGGGGATCAGCTCGCCGTCGGGGCCCTCGACCCAGACGCCGGGTTCAGCCTGCATGAGATCGTTGGTAGCCAAGCGGCCGGGAAGTATAGCCACGTTGTCACCACCCCCCGGAGAGGGGCGACGAATTGCCGCCGCGGGCGGGGGAAGCCGCGAGGGCCTAGGACTTCGCTTCGGCCCAGTTGTCGCCGACCCCGACGTCGACGGCGAGCGCCGGGTCGAGGTCGTACGCGCCGCACATTTCCTGGCGCACGAGCTCGCGCACCTTCGACACCTCGACGTCCGGCACTTCGAGCAGCAGCTCGTCGTGCACCTGGAGCACGAGGCGCGCACCTCTCCCCTCCTCGCGCAACCGTCGCGCGATGCGGATCATCGCGACCTTGATGATGTCGGCGTTCGAGCCCTGCATCACAAAGTTGACGGCGACGCGCTCGCCGAACCCGCGCGTCTGCCTGTTCGACGCGCGGAGCTCCGGCACGGGTCGGCGCCGTCCGAGCAGCGACGTGACGTAGCCGTCGGCCGAGGCCTGCTCGATCGTGCGCCCGATGAAGTCCTGCACGTGCGGGAAGCGCGCGAGGTAGGCATCGATGTAACGCTGCGCCTCGTCGCGCGGGATCTCGAGGTTCTCCGACAGGCCGTACGCGGAGATCCCGTAGACGATCCCGAAGTTGATCATCTTCGCGATCGACCGCTGCGCGCTCGTCAGCTTCGCCGGCTCGACGCCGAGCACCTCCGCGGCGGTCGCGGTGTGAATGTCCTCCCCGCGCTCGAACGCCTCGCGCAACTTCGGCTCGCCCGAGACGTGCGCGAGGATGCGCAACTCGATCTGCGAGTAGTCCGCCGACATGATGCGGTGACCCTCCTCGGCGACGAACGCCGAGCGGATCTCGCGGCCGAGGTCGGTGCGGATCGGGATCGACTGCAGGTTCGGATCGCTCGTCGAGAGGCGACCGGTCGCCGCGACGTGCTGGTTGATGGTCGTGTGCAGCCGCCCGTCGTCCTCCGAGATGAGTGACGGTAGCGGTCCGAGGTAGGTGTTCAGGAGCTTCGAGAGCTCGCGCCACTCCTCGATCACCGGGACGATCGCGTGCTCGTGCCGAATCGAGCGCAGCACCTTCGCGTCGGTCGAGTAACCGGTCTTGCCCTTGCGGCCGGCGGTCAGTCCCAGTTGCTCGAAGAGCATGCGGCCCACCTGCTGCGTCGAGCCGATCATGAACTCTTCGCCCGCCAGCTCGTACGCCTTCGTCTCGAGCTCCTCCACGCGGTCGGCGAGCCGCGCGGTGATCTCCCCCATGCGGTAGGTGTCGATCATCACACCGGTCTGCTCCATCTGCGCGAGCACGGACGTGAGGGGCATCTCGATCGTGCGGTAGAGCTCGGTCAGCCCGCGTTCCTCGAGCCGCTCGAGCAGCGGCCCGATCAGCCGGCGCGGGGTCTCCGCGCGCCGAACGAGCGCGGTCGTCTCCTCCTCGGCCTCGGGCGTCGGCACCAGCTCGACGCCGTACTCGGCCGCGAGGTCGTCGAGGTCGTACCCCGCCCGGCCCGGGTCGATCAGGTACGCGGCGAGCAGCGTGTCGTCGCGGGCATCGACGCGCTGCGCCTTGGCGTCGTGGACGATCAGCCCTTCGGGCTGACCCTCTAGCGGCCGCTTGCCGATGATCACCTCTTCCCCTGTAGCCACGGCCGCGCGTTCACCGTCGGTTGCGAAGCCGATGACGCCGCGGACGTCGAGCTCGCCCTCGCGCCAGGGCACTTCGATCCCCGTGACCTTCAGCGGCGCGCTCGGCACCGCCGCGTCGAGCTCGTCGACGCGGTTCAACAGGTTGCGGAACTCGAAGCGCCGGAAGATCTCCTTCAACTCGGCGCGGTCCGGCGGGTTGAGCACGAGCTCGGCCGGGTCGCACTCGATGTCGAGGTCGCGGCGCATCGTCGCGAGCTCTTTCGAGGTGCGCGCGATGTCGGCGTGCTCGATGATGTTCTTGCGGCGCGCGGGCGAAAGCTCGTCGGCATGCTCGATCACGGCCTCGAGCGAGCCGTACTGCGCGATCAGCTGGCCGGCCGTCTTGTCGCCGATGCCTGGAACGCCGGGGATGTTGTCGCTCGTGTCGCCCTTGAGACCGATGAAGTCGGGCACCTGCTCGGGGGTCACGCCGTAGCGCGCCTCGACGCGCTCAGGCGTGTACACGTTGACGTCCGCGACACCGCGCGGCGTCATCATCAGGACGACGTTCTCGGTGCACAGCTGGAACGCGTCGCGATCGGTCGAGACGACGCACGTCTTGATCCCTTCCGTGTCCGCCCGCGTCGCCAGCGTCGCGATCACGTCGTCCGCCTCCCAGCCTTCGAACTCGAGGTTCCGGTAGCCGAAAGCTTCAACGATTGGACGAAATGACGGGAACTGCTCGCGCAGCAGGTCCGGCATCGGCTTGCGACCTTGCTTGTACACAACGTCCGCTGCTTCAGCGGTGGCAGCCCGGTGTACCGGTCTCGAGTCCCACGCGACGGCGACGCCCTTCGGGCGGTAGTCGGCGAGCAGCTTGAAGAGCATGTTCGTGAAGCCGAGGAGCGCGTTCGTGGGCTGCCCGTCCGTCGTCTGCAGCTCTTCCGGCAGCGCGAAGAACGCCCGGTAGGCGAGGTTGTTGCCGTCGACGATGAAGAGCTCGGCGTCCCGCGCGGGCCCGTCGTCGAGCTCCAGCTCCTGTCCGGTCAGCGTCTTCGGCATAGGGTCAAAGGTATCGTCCGGACCCCGTGGCGGGCCTCGAGATTCACCCACTTTCCGACCTCCGCGACGAGGCTGCGGCGCTCCTCGCCGAGCGCTTCGCGCGCCAGCGGGCGGCCGAGCCCCTGCTGCCCGAGATCGACGACTTCGCCGCGCACCTGCCCGACGAGGACGGGGTCGTCGCGACGCGCGGTGGGACGGCCGTCGCCTACCTGGCCGGCTCCGTCGACGGCGACACGGCGCGCGTCGGCTTCGGCGGCCACGCCGCGGCGGAGCCGGAGGCGCTGCGCGACCTCTTCTCCGTACTGGCCGAGCAATGTGACGTGTCCCGTTTCGCCGTGGCGGTTCCTGCGTCGGACAGAGGGCTGATCGACGTCTGGTTCCGGCTCGCCTTCGGCTGCCAGTTCATGTGGGCCGTGCGCGAAACGGCCACCGCCGGCGATGTAGCTGTACAGCAACATCACATCCGCCCCGGCACCCCCAACGACCTCGAGGCCGTGGCCGAATTCGACGAGATCCTCTGGCTCCTCCAATCGCGCGCGCCGAGCTTCTCGGGGATGACCGTGCCCTCCCGCGACGCGTTCCGCGAGGAGTGGCGGGGGCTGTGGGACGAGGACGAGTTCCCGGCGCACTTCGTCGCCGAGGAGGACGGTCGCGTCGTCGGGCACGTGGTGCTCTACGGGCGCCCCGAGGGCGATCTTCGCGTGCCGCCGGACAACATCGACCTCGCGCACGCGGCGACGCTCGACGACGTGCGCGGCACCGGCGTCGGGCTCGCGCTGACGAAGCACGCGCTCAACTGGGGGCACGAGCACGGGTTCCGCTCGATGACGACCGACTGGCGCAGCGTGAACCCGCTCTCGTCGCGCTTCTGGCCGCGGCGCGGTTTCCGGCCCCAGTACCTGCGTCTCTACCGGTCGGTTCCGTGATCCCCGGCGCATCGACACTCGGCCTCTTTCTCCTCGCGTCCGTCGCGCTCGCAGTCGTGCCCGGCCCCGCCGTCGCGTACATCGTCACGCAGAGCATCGACCAGGGCCGCCGCGCGGGCGTGATCTCGGCGCTCGGCGTCGCCTCGGGCGGGCTCGTCCACGTGGCCGCCGCGACCGTGGGGCTCTCGGCGCTCGTCGCGTCGTCCGCGAGCGCCTTCACCGTCGTCAAACTCGTCGGCGCGGTCTACCTGATCGCCGCCGGCGTCCGCCGCATCCTGAGCAAGGACAAAGCCGAGGAGACGGTCCGCGTTCTGCGCACGCACGTCTATCGGCAAGGCGTTATCGTCAACGTCCTGAACCCGAAGACGGCGCTGTTCTTTCTCGCGTTCCTGCCGCAGTTCGTCGACCGGCAGCACACCGTCTGGCCGCAGGTCGCGTTCCTCGGGGTGCTGTTCGTCGTGGTGGCGTCGCTCTCCGACATGACCTACGCCCTCGTCTCCGACGCGATCGCGGGCAAGCTGCGCCGTACCGGCACGGGCGCGAAGGTGCGCCGCTGGGTGACGGGCGGTGTGTTCGTCGCGCTGGGGATCACCGCTGCGGCCGCGCGGCGCAGCACGTGACGCGCATCCCGCTCCTCGCCGACTCGCGTGTGATCGTGGCCGAGCCGGACGAGGACGACCTCATCCTCCGCCCTCCCCTTCCGCGCGAGTCGCTGACGGACGTCGGCCAGGCGGTGCGCGACGCGCTCGCCTATCCGCTGTCCGGCGCTCCGCTCGAACGGCTCGTGAGGCGCGGAGGCACAGCGACGCTCGTGATCGAGCAGCCGTCCCTGCCGATCCCGGCCGCGCAGACCGGGCCGCGCCACATGGCGATCGCGGCCGTCGCGGACGAGCTGGAGCGCCTCGGTGTCGCGAAGACGACGATCCTCGTCGCCGGCGGCCTGATGCGACGCACGACGCCGCGCGAGATCGGCCTGCTCGTTCCGCCCGAGTTTCGCCGGCGCTTCAAGGGCCGCGTGATCGTGCACGACTCCGAAGCGGAGGACCTCGTCGAGGTCGGCAGCGAGGGCAACGTCACGCTGCGCGTCAATCGCGCGCTCGTCGAGACTGAGCTCGTCGTCACAGTGACCGCTGCGGAGACCGTGCTCCACGGAGGCCCGGCGGCGCTCCTCGCCGCAGCAGGGCGTGAGCAGCTTCGTGCGGCCGGCGCGCTCTCGCTGCTCGAGACGAGCGGGTCGCAGGGCTGGCGCCTCGCGCTCGCGATCGAGAGACTGCTCGCCGAGCGGTTGCCGGTGACCGGCGTCTCGCTCACGCTCGACGCGCCGCGGGTGGCGGGCCCGTTCGCCGGGTACCCCTACGACCAGGACGCGATCGACCACATGCTCGGATCGAAGCTCCGGCGCGCCTTCCAGATCGCGCCCGGCCGCATGCGGCAGCGCGTGCTCGAGCGCCTTCCGCGCGAGCAGACCGCGGCGGCGGTGTACGCGGGCACACCGTCGGTGGCGCACACCGAAGCTCTGCTGCGCGGGACACTGTTCAAAGGCGTCGAGCTCGCAGAGCCACTGGATGCGATCGTGATCGGCATTCCGCCCACGACGCCGTTCATGCCGCGCGAGCGGCCGAACCCGGTCAGCGCGGCCTACCTCGGCCTCGGGCTCGCACTGCGTCTCTGGCGCAACGGGCCACCGGTCGTCCAGGGCGGCACCGTGATCCTCACGCACCCGTTGCCGCGACGCTTTCCCCGTCCGACCCAGACGCCGTACCGCGCGCTCTTCTACGACGCGCGCACCGCCGGAGACATCGGCTCGATGCGCGCCGCAGAGCAGGCGGCGGTGGCAGACACGCAGGCGATCGAGGACTACCGCGCCGGCCGCGCGTGCCATCCGCTTCAACCGTTCCTCGAGTGGAGCGCGTGCGACGCGGCCGCGCATCGAGTCGGCGCCGTGTTGATCGCCGGGTGCCGCGACGCGCAGGCGGCGCGCCAGCTCGGGTTCGTCCCGGTGCACGGCCTCGGCGCCGCGCTCGAGATGGCACGTGGGCGCGGCGCGCAGCGAATCGGCTATCTGCTCGCGCCGCCGTACTTCCCGATCCTGCTCTCAGGTTGAAACCGG
>CAZDEX010000047.1:6335-11003 GCA_964504405.1 uncultured Gaiellales bacterium
GCGCTCCTGATCCTCGACGAGCCGATGAACGGGCTCGACCCGGCCGGCATCCTCGAGATGCGCCGGCTGATCCGCGCGTTCGTCGACGAGGGCCGCGTGATCGTGCAGGGCGCAGTCGGCGAGATCGCCGCGCGCGGCGAGCCGACGGTGCTCGTCGAGGTCGACGACGTCTCGGGCGCACGGCAAGTGCTCGCCGGCCGCGGCAGAGCACTTCATCCCCGGCCGTGGTGACCGAGCCGTTGCGATGTCCGACGGCACGGCCGCGCTCGTCCTCGTCCTCTGGGCCGCCGCGTTCACGATCGCCGTCCGCTGGTGGACCGAGCGGCGCGACGCATGACCGTCTGAAGCGACGCGCGGCCGTGTAAGAGCGGTGCCGCCAGGTCCCCGCGCTCCTCGACACGCGTTCGCACGACCCCCGGCGTGTAGTAGGCGGGATCCAGGCCGGCTGCCACTTCGTCCCAGGCAAGCGGCGTCGCGACGGCCGCCGTCGGCACGGGGCGGATCGAGTACGGCGCGACGATCTGCTGCCCGTGGCCGTTCATCTTCGCGTCGAGCTTCACGTCGCGGACACCGACGCGCGCGAGCGTTCCGCCGACCACGCGCGCGAACTCCCGCACGTCGTCGTAGGTGTGACGCCGTGCGATCGGCACGCGGACGTGCATCCCGTCTGCCCCGGTCGTCATCGGCACGGACGCGAGCCCCAGCCCTTCGAGCGCCTCGCGCACGAGCAGGGCCGCCTCGACGACGCGCCCGAACGGCGCGTCCTTCGGGTCGAGATCGAGCACCACGACATCGGGGCGGTCCGGCTTGTCGATACGCGACGTCCAGACGTGCAGGTCGACGGCGCCGTAGTCGACCAGCCAGAGGAGCGTGTCGCGATCGTTCACGAGGACGTAGTCGACGAGCGCGCCGCCGCGCGACTTCGCCGGCTGCGGCGTGGTCCGGATCCACTCGGGCGCGTCGGACGGCCTGTCCTTCAGCCAGCGGAACGGCGAGCGCGGGCCGTTGTAGTGCTGCTTGACCGTGAACGGCCGGTCGCGCAGGTGCGGGAGCAGCGTCGGCGCGACCGCGTCGTAGTACCCGACCGCGTCGCTCTTGGTCAGCCCGAGCTCGGGCCACCAGAGCTGCTGCGGGTTGCGCACCATGGTGCGCTCATACCCAGCTGCTCAGTTTTCGCCGAGGTAGGTCTTGCGGACCTGCTCGTCCGTCTTCAGCGCCGCCGCGCTGTCGGCGAGGACGATGCGGCCCGTCTCGAGCACGTACCCGCGATCCGCTGCGTCGAGCGCCATCAGCGCGTTCTGCTCGACCAGCAGGATCGAGGTTCCCTGCTCGTTGATCTGCTTGATGATGTCGAAGATCCGCTCGACGAAGATCGGCGCGAGCCCGAGCGAGGGCTCGTCGAGCAGCAAGAGCTTCGGGCGGGCCATGAGCGCGCGACCGATCGCGCACATCTGCTGCTCGCCGCCCGACATCGTCCCCGCCTTCTGGTTGCGCCGCTCCTCGAGCCGCGGGAAGAGCTGGAACACGCGGTCCATGTCCTCGCGGATCCCGGCGCGGTCGTTGCGCTGGAATGCGCCCATCTCGAGGTTCTCGGTCACCGTCATGCGCGGGAAGAGGCGCCGGCCTTCCGGGGACTGCGCGATACCGCGCTTGACGATCTCGTGCGCCTGCGTGGAGGTGATGTCGCGCCCCTGGAACCGGATCTGACCCTGCCGCGGGCGGTTCAACCCGTTGATCGAGCGCAGCGTCGTCGACTTGCCCGCGCCGTTCGCGCCGAGCAGCGTGACGATCTCGCCCTCGTGCACCTCGAGCGAGATCCCCTTGAGCGCGTGGATCGAGCCGTAGTACGTGTGCACGTCGTTCAGCTGCAGGATCGGTGTGCCGCCGTTCGTGCTCATGACAGCCCCTGCCGCCTCATGTCCTCGACCGCAGCCTTGCCGAGGTACGCCTCGATGACGCGCTCGTGCTGCTGCACCTCGCGCGGCGAGCCTTCGGCGATCTTCTCGCCGTAATCGAGCACTGAGACGCGGTCCGAGACGCCCATCACGACGCGCATGTCGTGCTCGATCATCAGCACGGTCAGTCCGCGCTCCTCGCGCAGGTGGCCGACGAACGAGGTGAACTCCGCGGACTCCTGCGGGTTCATCCCCGCGGTCGGCTCGTCGAGCAGCAGCAGCTGCGGCTCCGTCGCGAGCGCGCGCGCGACCTCGAGCCGGCGCTGGTCGCCGTACGGAAGGTTCTTCGCGAACTCGTACTGCTTGCGCCGCAGCCCGCTGTACTCGAGCAGCTCGCGCGCGCGCTCCCGCGCCTCCTGCTCCTCACGCCGCACGAACGGCGTGCGGATGATCGAGTTGAAGAGGTTCGCTTTGAGACGCGAGTGCATTCCGACGAGCACGTTCTCGAGCGCGGTCATGTTCTGGAAGAGCCGGATGTTCTGGAACGTGCGGCCGACGCCTCGCGCGGTGATCGCGTGCGGCGGCTTGCCGGTCACGTCCTCGCCGAGGAACGTCACCGACCCGGCCGTCGGCTTGTACACGCCCGTCAGCATGTTGAAGAACGTCGTCTTGCCGGCGCCGTTCGGCCCGATCAGCGAGATGACCTTCCCGCGCGGAACCGTGAAGTCGACATCGTTCACCGCGACGAGCCCGCCGAACTCCTTGCGGATCCCCTTCGCGACCAGGACGTCGTCGGTGGCCGCCGTCACCGCCTCGGGCGCGCTCATTCGCCCCCCATGTGCTGAGCGTCGTAGAGCGGTTCGTCGTGCACGCCTTCGTGCAGCTCCGCGGCGATGCGGCGCGACGGCAGCAGGCCCTCGGGCCGGAAGAGCATGACGATCAGGATGATCAGCCCGTAGATGCCCGACGCGAACAGCGGCACGTCGAGGCCCTTCGTGTCGCTGCCCGGCAGCTGCAGGTTCCCAATGAAGTGGATGTTCGTGTTCAGCCACTGACCCGTGTTCGCGAGGCCCTCCTGGTTCAGGTAGGCGAGAAACGCGGCGCCGACGATCACGCCGGCGATGTTGCCCATCCCGCCGAGGATGACCATGCAGAGGATGAACACCGAGATGTTGAAGAAGAAGTCGCCGGGGAACGTCGCGCTCTTGAAGAATGCGTAGTACGCACCCGCGACCCCGCCGAAGAACGCGCCCGTCGCGTACGCCCACGTCTTCGTGCGCATCAGCGGGACGCCCATCGCGGCCGCCGCGGTCTCGTCCTCGCGGATCGCGATCCACGCGCGGCCGAGGCGCGAGTACTGCAGTCGCAACGAGCAGAACACCGTGATCAGGAGGAGCACGATCGCCGTCCAGAAGAAGATGTCCGTCGACTGGATCTGGTGGCCGAAGAGGCGGGCGTGACAGCACTGCAGGTAGTTCGCGGGAAGGAAGTGCCCGGTGGCCTTCGAGATGCCGTTGCCGAAGCCCGGCGAATCGAGCGGCGTGATCCCGTTCGGGCCGTTCGTCAGGTTGAACCCCGTGCCGAAGAGGTTGTCGCCGTTCCGCGCGATCTGCGGCAGGATCTCACCGAAGCCGAGCGTCACGATCGCGAGGTAGTCGCCGCGCAGGCGCAGGGTCGGCAGGCCGATGATGATCCCCGCGAGCGCGGTGATCACGCCGGCGGCGAGCAGCAGCAGCCACATCGAGATGTGGATGCCGGCGAGATCCTTCGTGATCCCCACGGCACCGAAGTGCCAGCGGTGCTTCGCGAACTGCAGAGACGCGAACCACGCGGCCGTGTACGCGCCGATCGCATAGAACGCGACGTACCCGAGGTCGAGGAGCCCTGCGTAGCCGACGACGATGTTCAGGCCGACGGCCATCATGATGAACACGAGCATGTAGACGCCGGTCGCGACGTCGGGCCAGACCCCGAACACCGGGATCGTGAACATCTTGTCGGCGTAGAACGGGTAGAGCACCGCGAGGACGAGCACCGTCGCCGCGATCGCCCACTGGCGATACCGCCCGGGCACCCAGAAGAGCGCGAATCCGATCGCAAGGAGGATCGCCAGCGACGTGACGCCCGTCAGGAGGAACACCAGCACGAATGCGATCTCCGCGACGAGCGTGAGCGGCGGCCGCGGGAGGCGGCGCAACCAGAACAACGCCGACACGGTCAGCACGGCATAGCCCAGAGCGTGGTCGAGGAGGAAGAGGCCGAGCGCGACCACGAGCTCCACCCCGGCGACGATCGCGATGCGCTGCACCTCGGGGAGCGCGCGCCAGCGGGCGCGCAGCTGGTTCCGGAAGCCGACGTCCTTCGGCGCGTCGTCGACCCACTTCTCGATCGGCGATTCCGGCGGTGGGTTCTGTTCGCTCATCCGCCTTCTGGCGTCCGCTCGCCGAGAAGGCCCTCGGGGCGGAAGACGAGGATCAGGATCAGGATCGAGAACACGATCGACTGCGTCCAGTCCGAGCCCGGCATGTGCCACGGCAGCCCCTCGTTCCACGACTGGATCAGGCCGATCAGGATGGCGCCGAGCACGGCGCCCGGGAGGTTGCCGATGCCGCCGAGCACGGCGGCCGTGAACGCGATCAGCCCGAGCTGGAAGCCCTGGTCGAAGCGCACCGTCGTGACGTACAGCGAGTAGCAGAGGCCGGCCGCGCCGGCCAGGGAGCCGGCGATCAGGAACGTGAACGAGATCGTCCGGTTGACGTTGATGCCCATCATC
>CAZDEX010000048.1:0-3258 GCA_964504405.1 uncultured Gaiellales bacterium
GCGAGGAACGCGAAATGGATCGCCCACTTCACGACGCCCTTTGCCCACTGCTTCAGCGAGTCGGGGTCGGCCAGGTTGAAGTACCCGACGAGGTAGACGAGCAGGAAGGCGGCGAAGAACCCGAGCAGGATCACCGTCGTGCGGGGCACGACGAAGCGCGCGGTCGTCACGACGAACGAGATGAGGAAGAGGATCGCGAGGACGTCCGCGAGCGAGACGTTGCCCGCGAAGCTCCAGTGGACCTTCTCGAACGTGACGCAGAAGAGGCTCGCGAGGAAGAAGAAGCTCGTCAGGCGCCTCACGTGACGTCCTCCAGCACGCGCGCGAACTCTTCGACGCGCGCGCGGCGCGAGACCTTGTCGCGCCACTCGTCGCTCAGCGGCGCGCCGTCCAGAGCGCCCGCGCGCCAGCGCTCGTACAGCTCGCGCAGCGCCGCCTTCATCCCCTCGACGTCGTCGGGCGCGACGACCACGCCCGCTCCCGTCTCGCGGATCAACTGCGCGGCGGCGCCGTCCGGCGGAACGAGGGCGAGGATCGGCCGCTCCGCCGCGAGGTACTCGAACACCTTCCCGCTGAGCACGCCCTTGCCGCGACCGCCCGCTTCGGGAATCAGCAGCAGCAGCGCCTCGGAGTCGCGCTGCAGCTCCAGCGAGCGGCGGCGCGGCGCATACGGGATCAGCTCGATACGGTCGCCGAGCTCCTGCTGCTCGACCCACTCGCGATCGGTCGAACGGAAGTCGCCGAGGAAGCGCACGACGATGTCGTCGAGCCCGGACTGCTTGACCGCGGTGAGGAACGGGCGCGGGTCACGCTTGCCGAAGAACGAGCCGGCGTGCGTGATGCGGAAACGCTGCGACGGGACGTGCGCGAGCCCCGAGAAGTCGTCGAAGTCGGACCCGTTCGCGATCGTGACGACCGGCCCCTTCGGGTTGCGCTCGCGCATCTCGTCGGCGATCGCGTCCGACACCGTGACGATCGCATCGGCGCCGCGGGTGACGAGCTTCGCGACCGCGTGCTCGCCCTGCTCCTTCGCGCGCACGAGCAGGCGTTCGGCGCTGCGGTGCGGATGCGCGACAACGGAGTCGCGTAGGTCGGCGACCCAAGGCACGCCCGTCGCGCGCTTCACCGAGGCGCCGACCAGATGAACCGACGAGGGCGGCGAGGTCGTGACGACCACGTCGATCCCTTCGCGCTTCACAATGCGGATCGCAGACGGCACCGCGGTCAGGTTCCAGCTCACGTTCTCGTCGGGCACGAGCAGCCGCCGGCCCGCGAGCTGCGCCTGCTTCGCGAAGCGCTCGAGCCCCTGCGAGCCGTGCAGCTCCTCGGCGGGCTTGCGCCCCTTCGGCCCGATGTAGCGCGCGCGGTGCACCCATGCGAGCGTCGGCGGCATCAGCTCCTCGTCGCGGTGGATCCACTTCGGGTCGTCGGGCGCGAGCACGTGCGTCTCGATGCCAAGTTCCGGTAGGTGCGTGGCGAACTTCAGCGGCCGCTGCACGCCTCCGCCGCCCGCAGGCGGGAAGTACATCGTCACGAGGAGGACCTTCACTCGGAGGCACGATAGATATGCGCCCGCTCCCACAGGGAGACGAGCAACCGGCCCTCGACCTCGCGCGAGAAGCGCTCCCCTGCCTGGACGCGCGCGTTCGCACCCATACGACCCCGCAGCTCGGGATCGCCGAGCAACCGCTCGATCGCCGCGCGCAGCGCCACCGGATCGCCCGGCGGAACGAACAGGCCTGTTTCGCCGTCGCGGATCGCATCACGCAGGCCGCCCACCTCGGAGGCGACGACCGCGCGCCCGTGGGCCATGGCCTCACGCACCGTCATTCCGTAACCCTCCCGGAGCGACGGGACGACGAACACCGCCGCGCGGTCATAGACAGTGCCCAACTCGGCGGGAGGGACGAAGCCTCGCGCTTCGGGAACGCGCGGCCGGAGCGGCCCGTCACCCACGATCACGCGTGGCAGGCCCTCCGTTGCCTCGACGAACTCGAGGATCCCCTTCTCCGCCGACAGCCGGCCGACGAAGAGCGCATGTGGCGGTTCGTCGGGCGTCCCCACCTCGCCGGGGACATCGACCCCCGACGGCACGACTTCGACCGTGCGCGCGCCGAGCTCGCGTGCGGCTTGCGCGAGCGTGTCCGAGGCTGCGACGACGGCAACCGCGTCACGAAGCAAAGGCCGCCAGAGGCCGGGCGCCCGGCGCGCCACCTCGACGTCGGTACCCCACAGCTGGAGCACGTACGGCTTCCCCGTCAGGCGCGCGACGACGCCCGACGGCAGCCAATGCGCGTGCACGAGGTCGGCGTCCGCGGCCGCGCGTCGGGCAGCGTGCACGTAACTCGTGAGGAATGCAGGAGCCAGCGCGAGTTTCCACGGCGCCCGCCTCAGGTTCTGGATGACCCCGTCGCCGTACGCGATTCCGAAGTGGCGGAAGGCGTTCGGCGCGACAACCTCGACGTCCACGCCGCCCGCGCGGGCCGACTCGACCGCGTTCGCGACGAAGCGGCCCGCCGCGTCGTCCTCGTCGCGGGGATACGACGTCGTGAGGACGGCGACCTTCACGGCGGGGACGATAGACCGCGACAATGCCGCGGTGGCCGAGTACGACGTGATCGTCGTCGGTGGTGGCATCCTCGGGCTCGCAACCGCCCGTCGGCTGCTCCTCGACCGCCCTTCGTTGCGATTGCTGCTTCTCGAGAAGGAGCCTCTGCTCGCGGCGCACCAGACGGGCCACAACTCGGGCGTCATCCATTCCGGGATCTACTACGCGCCGGGCTCGCTCAAGGCACGGCTCTGCGTCGAGGGCAAGCGGGCGCTCGAGCGGTTCGCCGACGAGCGCGGGATCCCCCGAGCCGTCCGGGGCAAGCTGATCGTCGCACTGGACGAATCCGAGCTCGGGCGGCTGGCCGAGCTCGAGCGGCGCGGCCGGGCGAACGGCGTCGAGGGCCTGTCGGTGCTCGAAGGCGACGAGCTGCGCGCGGTCGAGCCGAACGTGGCCGGCATCCGGGCGCTGCACGCGCCGCAGACCGGCGTGATCGACTACCGCCGCGTCGCGACCGCGTTCGCGGAGGATATCGGCGGGGCCGGCGGCGAGATCTCCCTCGGCCGGGAGGCGACGCGCATCGCCGAGCGCCCCGGCGGTGTCGACGTCGACTCGCCGGGCGGCGCGATCACGGCCCGTGCCGTCGTCGCCTGTGCGGGCCTGCAATCGGACCGGCTCGCCCGGTCGCACACGCGGATCGTCCCGTTCCG
>CAZDEX010000048.1:3358-10938 GCA_964504405.1 uncultured Gaiellales bacterium
CGGGCCTGCAATCGGACCGGCTCGCCCGGTCGCACACGCGGATCGTCCCGTTCCGAGGCGACTACTACACGCTCTCGCGCGAGGCGGCCGCTCTCGTGAACGGGCTCATCTACCCGGTGCCCGACCCCGCCTTCCCGTTCCTCGGCGTCCATCTCACGAAAGGCGTCGACGGAACGGTCGTCGCGGGGCCGAACGCCGTGCTGGCGCTCGCGCGGGAGCGCTACCGCCGCGTGGCGTTCTCGCCGCGCGACACCGCCTCCACGCTCGCCTATCCCGGCTTCTGGCGCTTCGCCGCGCGCCACCTGCGCACCGGCGCCGCGGAGCTGTGGCGCGACCTGTCGACGGACGCCTTCGTGCGGGACATCCAGCGCTACGTCCCGGCGGTCACGCGAGCAGACGTGCGGTTCGGCCCCTCGGGCATACGCGCGCAGGCGCTGACGCGCGACGGGCGGCTGGCGGACGACTTCGTGATCGAGGGCAGCGGCCGGATCGTGCACGTTGTGAACGCGCCGTCGCCGGCGGCGACGTCGTCGCTCGCGATTGCGGGGCACATCGCCGCGCTCGCGGCCGAGGCGCTGATAGACTAAGTCTAGTCTAGTCTAGTCTAGGACGGTTCGCGATGAAAGTGGTCGTCGTCGGCATCCACGAAGCCAAGACGAACTTCTCGAAGCTCGTGAAGCACGTGGAGGCGGGTCACGAGGTGATCGTCAAGAGCTTCGACAGGCCGGTGGCGAAGATCGTCCCCTACGCCCCGACGACGCCGGCGCGGAAACCCGGCCTGCTCGCAGGGCAGATCACGATCGAGCCCGGGTTCGACGATCTGCCCGCCGGCTTCGAGGTGTTCGCCGAGTAGTGCTGCTCCTGCTCGACACGCACGCGTTCCTGTGGTGGAACGCCGACGACCCCGCTCTCGGGCCCGTGGCGCGGCAGGCCGTCGCCGACGGCGACAACGTCGTCTTCGTCAGCGCGGCCACCGCATGGGAGATCGCGAGGAAACGCGAGAGCGGGAAGCTCCTCGCTCCCGGCAACATCGCGGAGTGGATGCGAAAGGGCGGCTTCGACGAGGTCGCAATCGAGGTGGAGCACGCGGTCCTCGCAGCGGAGCTTCCAAAGCATCACCGCGACCCGTTCGACCGCCTACTGGTCGCACAGGCGACGATCGAAGAGCTGACGCTGGTGACGAGCGACTCGGAGATCGCGAAGTACGACGTGCGAACGCTCGACGCGAGCGCCTAACGCAAGCGATAGAGACGGCCGGCGCGGATCGCCCACGTCGCACCGTACTTGCGCGCGATCGCCGGGTCGTTCGTGTGGATCCAGCGGTTGATGTCCTTCGCGCGGACGTACGGCTTGTTCGCCGTGGTGGCGGCGACGTGCGTCACCGGGGCGCCCACGATGTACAGCGGGGCGAGCGCAGCCACGCGGTAGCTCGTCTCGAGCGGCGCGATCACGATCGCGCCTTTCGGCACCTTCGTCCGCAGGTTGTGCACGAGGCGAGGCGAGAGGGCGTACGGATCGGAGCGCTGCGCAGGCGCCCAGTGCCAGATGCCGTGCACGCAAACCGGCACGGCGAGGCACGTGGCGGCGAGGGCGCCGTAGGTCCACCGCTCGCGGAGCGGAGGCGGCCGCCGCACCAGCCAGACGGCGAGCGCCGCGATGCCGCCGACGAGCCCAATCCATGTCGCGAGCGCAGGGCCGCCGTGCCGCAGGCCGTAGTCGAAGTCGCCCGGCCACAGACGCTGCAGGACGATGCCGGCGACGAGCGCCACCGGTGCGGCCCAGACGCGCCGCGCGGCGATCGCGGTCGCGCCGACGAGCACGAACGGCAGCGGAGCGAAGCCCATCGCCCGACGCGACTGCGACAGGCCGACGACGTCGGAGAAATGCACGAAGAGCCACGGCACGGTCCCGAGCAGGAGGATGAGCAGCGTGCCGCCGAGCGCGAACGCGGCCCAGCGCCGCGGCAGTGCGAACGCGGTGAGCGGCAGGAGGATCAGTGCCGCAACGGCGAGCGCCCCGCTCCGGCCGAACACCTCCGGTGCGACGTGGAAGTGGCGCGGCCCGTCGATCACGAGCTGGCCCTTGTACTGGATGATCCCGCGCATCAGCTCCCCCGGCTTCGGGTTGTGCGAGATCGTCTCGTCGACGACCGGCTTCAGCCACAGCGCGACGAGCACCGTCGGCACCGCCCCGGCGAGCCATTGCCGCCAGTCCCAGCGGAGGAGCGGCAGCAGCGGTATGAGCAGGAAGACCGCGTACGTCGGATGCGAGAGCGCGATCGCCCCGAAGATCGCGACGAGCGTCGCGTAGCCGGCACGCGTCCGCGTCGTGAAGAAGAGCGCGATCGCAGCGGGGACCATGATCTGCCGCGTCGCGGTCGCGGGAAGCGCGAGCACGTCGAAGGACCCGCCGCCGCCCGGGCCGAAGCAGAATAGCCCGAGCGACACGACGAGCAGCGAGGCGCCGGCGCGCGTCGAGCCGAACACGGCCACGCCCGCCTCCCACACCACCGCGCACCCGAACAGCGCGAGCAGCGACGGCAGATGCTTCATCACCGTGTCCGGGTCGAGGCCCGAGAACCACGAGACGAGCGCGACCAGACCGTGCCAGAGCGGGAACGCGTACCCCGGGTGCAGGCCGCCGTCCTTGAACTCGTCGACGGTGCGCAGGTGCAGATCGCCGAACGAGACGAGCTTGCGCACACGCGCCTCGTGGAACAGCCCGTCCCCGACGACGACGTCCGCCGTGTGCCAGAGGAACCAGCCGAGGACGATCCCGACGACGGCCACCCGGCCCGGTGCGCGCACGTCCGCGCTCCGCCGCCGCCGCCGCCGCGAGAGAACGAACGCCGCCACGGCGATCACGAGCAGGATGAGGGCGGCGAGCTCGATGTTCGAGTGCACGGCGAACACGACCGCCCAGGCGACGAAGGCGCACGCGAGGGTCCAGGCAAAGACCGCCGAGTACGACCGCTGACCGAACGCGCGCGCGACGAGCGCGCCGGGGACGACCACGCACGCGAGGCCGAAGGCAAGGCGGAGGTAGTCGGTCATTCGAGCAGGGAGCGCGCCTTGCCGGACGAGAGGAAGCGCACGCCCGCCCGATAGTCCTCACGCCGCAGCACGAACGCGCGCAGGCGCAGCGACCAGAGCAGCAGCTTGCGGGCACGCTCGGCCTCCTTCATCCCGCGGTGCTTTGCGAACCAACGCAGGTGGCTGCGGAGGTTCTCGACGTACATCCGTCCACCGTGGGATGCGCCGCCGACGTGCACTACCTCGGCGCCGGGGAAGAACAGCACCTTCCACCCTGCGCGCCGGAACCGCGTCATCCAGTCGACCTCTTCGCTGAACATGAAGAAGTCCTCGTCGAAGAGCCCGACGGCGTCGGCCGCCTCGCGCCGCACGAGCAGCGCGGGGCCGTAGAGCCAGTCGACCTCCTCCGCGCGGTCGTGTGCGAAGTCGCCGCGGTACAGCGGGTTGAGGAGCCGCGAGCGCGGCGCGAGCTTGCGAATGAAGAAGTACTCGGTTGCGAGCCGCCACAGCGTCGGCTCGCCGCGCGCAGAGCGCTGCAGCGTCCCGTCGGTGTTCACGAGCTTCGGCCCGACGATCGCCGCCTCGGGATGCGCGTCCGCGAACTCCACGAGGCGATCGAGCCCGTCGTCGACCACCCACGCGTCGGAGTTGAGCAGGAAGTAGTAGCGGCCGTCCGTGGCGCGCATGCCGGCGTTGTTGCCGCCGCCCATCCCCTTGTTGCCCTGCTCGATCACGCGCACCTCGGGGTAGCGCTCGCGCACGAAGGCGACGGTGTCGTCGGTCGAGCCATTGTCGACGACGACGATGTCGCGCCCGCGCACGGAGTCGAGGCACTGCTCGAGCCACGGCAGCGCGTTCCAGGTCACGACGACGACTGAGACGTTAGGTTCCATCGGGAACCGCGGCGGTCCGGCGGCCGAAGACGTTCTCCCAGAGGATGATCGCGAGGCCGGGAAGCGCGAGCACGATCGTCAGGATGAAGAAGAGGAAGCCGCACGCGAACGCCGCGTCGTGCGGCACGTGGAGCTTGCCGAGGAAGTCGACGAAGAACGCCTCGCGCACACCGATCCCGTTGACGGTAAACGGGACGAGCATCACGAGGAAGAGCAGCGGCCCGAGGATCACGTAGGGCAGCAGGCCGAGATGGATCCCCACCGCGCGCCCCGACGCGTAGATCGCGAGGATGCGCAGGAGCTGCTGCGAGGCCGAGACGCCGGCGACGACGAGCAGCGTCCATGGATGCTCCCGGTAGCCGTGGAGGCCGTCGTAGACCGCGCGTGCGGGCGTCTCGACGCGGAGCCGTCGCGCGTACGGCAGCGCGAATGCGAGCTTCGTCCGCACACGGCGCGAGAAGAACACGAACGCGACGCAGATCGTCGCGGCGACGAAGAGCGCCTCGACCCAGATGTACGCGCCGATCGGGTAGCGCCCGATCGCCAGGAGCAGCCCGATCCCCGCGAGGAGCAGCGTGACCGCCCCGCCGATCGCGCGCTCGAGCAGCACCGAGCCGGTGATCGGCGTGATCTGCCCCGGATGGCGGCGCGACGTCTCGAAGATCCGCGACGCATCGCCGCCGATCGACGTCGGGAGCACCTGGCCGACCGCGTACGAGACGAAGTACGTGCGCGTCAGCCACGGCACGCTCTCGATGATCCCGCGCACGCGCAGGAGCTGCTGCCACCGCCACGCCATCGGCGGGACGGTGACGATCGTCAGCACCGTCGAGAGCAAGAGCCACGGGACGCTCGCACCGGTGATGATGTTCCACGTCTTCCCGATGTCGATCTTCGAGAGGACGTACGCGATCGCAGCCGACGTGACGAGGAGCGTCGCGGCGACGCGCAGCCAGCGCTTCATCCGGAGAGGCGCGCGTGCACGCGGCGCAGCGCCGCGATCGCGTCGCGTACGTCGTCGTCGGAATGGGCGGGCGAGAACGGCAGCGAGAGCACCTCGCGACCCGCGCGCTCGGTCACCGGCAGCTCGGGCTGCTGCGGCGCGCGGCGGTCGCGGTACGCGCTCAGCTGGTGCACCGGCAGGAAGTGGATGGACGACCCGATGTTCTCGTCGGCGAGCGCGCGCTGCACCTCGTCGCGGTCGGCGAAGGTGACGCGGACGACGAAGAGGTGGTTCGCGTGCACGTCGCCCTCGACGCGCGCGACCGGCTCGATCCCGTCCAGGTCGGCGATCCCCTCGGCGTACAGCGCGACGTGGCGGCTTCGGATCTCTGCGTGCTTCTCGACCTTGTCGAGCTGCACGAGCGCAATCGAGGCGAGTACGTCGCTGAGGTTCGCCTTGTACCCGGGGACGGCGATGTCGTAGAGCGACCCGTGCCCGCGGCGCATCACGCGCAGGTCGTCGAGCGCCTCGGCGAGGTCGTCGCGGTTCGTGGAGATGAGGCCGCCCTCACCCGCAGCGATGTTCTTCGTCGCATAGAGCGAGAAGCAGGTGAGGTCGGCGATCGAGCCGACCTTGCGGCCGCGATAGCGCGACTCGGCCGCGTGCGCGGCGTCCTCGACGATCGGCAAGCCGAACGCGGCGAGCTCGTCCAGGTCGGCGGCTTGCCCGTAGAGGTCGACCGGAACGATCGCCTTCGTGCGCTCGGTGATCAGCTCGCCGACGCGCTCGGGGTCGATGTTCAGCGTGTCGTCGCGCACATCGGCGAAGACGGGCGTCGCGCCGCAGTGCACGATCACGTTCGCGGTCGCCGGCCACGTGATCGAGGTCGTGATCACCTCGTCACCCGGCCCGACGCCGAGCGCGACGAGCGAGAGGTGGAGCGCCGCGGTGCAGGACGAGACCGCCAGCACGTGCTTCGCCTCGAGGTAGTCGCGCATCCGCGCCTCGAGCTCGGCGGTGCGCGGACCGGTCGTCAGCCAGCCCGATCGCAGCGTCTCCGCGACGGCCTCGATCTCGTCCTCGGAGATCGCAGGGGGCTGGAACGAGAGGAATGAGGCGCGCCGGGTTGCCTCCACGGGCGCTAGCGTATCCAGCATGCACCGCGGGCTCGCGCTCGTGGCAGGCGCTCTCGCACTGGCGGCTCCCGCCGCGCGGCCGTTCCCTCATGTCGCGGGCTGCGCCCGCGCAGACTTCACGGCGGGGCAGGCGACCGTGCGCGCAGAGCGCTGCGGGGCGGCGAGCGGCGCACGTGCTGTGATCGTCCTCCACGGCTGCGGCGGGTTCAGCACGTTCGACCACCGGTTGGCGGCGGAGCTGCCCCGCTACGGCATCTCCACGCTCTACCTCGACTACTTCGGCCCGACGCCCCCGCCCGGCGACCGGGGCTACTGCAACGTCTTCACGAGGCGCCTCGACGTCTTCCCGATCTGGGAGAACGTGGCGAAGGCGGCCGCGTTCTCGTTACGTCCGCACTTCGCGCACGTCGGCGCCGCCGGCTGGTCGCTCGGCGCCGGCGTCGCGCTCGCGGCGGCGGAGGATCTGCAGCCGTTCGACGCCGTCGCCTCCTTCTCGGGCATCGCATACCCGAGCGCGCTCACTCGAGCGTCCGAGCTGCCGCCGTCGATCTTCCTCGACGGGGGCGCGCACGACATCATCCCGCCGTCGAACGCCCGTGCCTGGTTCGCCGCGGCGACGCAGGCGAACGTCCCGGCAGCGCTCTACGTGTACGGGAACGGCACGCACGACTGGCCCGGCCGGCAAGGCGAGGCCGGGATCAGGCGCGCGGCCGCGTTCCTACTTCGCCATCTCCGCTAACGGGTCGGCGACCCGGAACGCGACCGCCGCGGCGAGCTCGTCGGCCTTCGCGAGCGCATCTGCCCGGGAGTCGCCCGTCGCAAGCACCGCTCCCGCGCGGTCTGCGCCCCGCCGCAGCGGCGCGAAGACATACCCGGGCTCCCGGTAGATCCGGGCGGCCTCCGGGGCCTCGACCGACTCGAGAATCCCCGGCGGCGCAACGAGGAAGCGCATGACCGCGCCGCCGACCCGAGGCTCGTGTCGACTCAACACGAGCTCGTTGCCGAGCGCGGCGTCGATCGCGAGGCCGTTCAGGTCGACGCCCAGGACGGCCTCGACGAGCTCCGCGTCATGGCCGCCTCCGAGGCGGGCGGCGACCTCGATCACCTGCGGCCCCGCAGGGCCGATCCGGAGCTGCGTGTACGAGGGGCCGTTCTCGATCCCGAGCGCCGCGACGGCGTCCCCCGCGACCCCGGCGGCCTCTGTGTGCGGGCTCGGCCACACGTGCGCGAGCGCCACTCCGAAGGCGGGCGGGTCCGCAGTGATCCGGTCCGTGACGACGAGGGGCGTGAAGGCTCCGTCGACCGAGAAGCCGACGACCGTCACCTCCGGCCCGTCGACGAGCTCCTCGACGAGCGCGGCGCCGCTCCGCGCGGCGCTGCGCGCCCTCTCGATCGCGGCGGGGAGGGCGGCCGGATCCTCGACGAGCGTGAGGCCCTTCTGGCCCTGCCGGTCGGGCGCCTTGACGACGACCGGCCCCGTCACCTGGGGCGGGGCGTCGTCGGCGCCGACGACCCCCATGCGCGGCGGTGGGACACCCGCCGCGGGCAGCCGCACGCGCAGCCGCCACTGGGTGGG
>CAZDEX010000049.1:0-10858 GCA_964504405.1 uncultured Gaiellales bacterium
TGCCGATGTTGCGCATGAAGATCTTCATCGCCGGCTCGGAGTTCTTGTGCTCGAGGAAGACCGTGACGCCCTTCTCGTTGGCGTGCGCCGCGGATTCCCCGACCCCGTCGATGAACCGCTGCCAGGAGGAGGCGTACGGGGCCTGGAAGGGGTAGTTGTAGCCCTCGATCCCCGGCCAGATGATCATCTGCGCGCCGACCTCGGCGGCGAGGTCGATCGCCTCCTTCGTGAGCCGCAGCGCCTCGGCGCGGGTCGCGTCGTCCGGCGAGGAGAAGCCGCCTTTCGCAAATCTCGGATCCAGATGCAGCCCCGAAGCCACGCAGTAGATGCCGTGGCCCTCGAGCGCCTGCTGGATCTCCTCGACGTTGTCGCCGTTGATCTCCTGCGGGTAATGGAACTCGTAATCGTCCATCAGGTCGCCCAGCCCCGCGACGGCCGTGCGCACCTTCTCGACGGTTGACGCGCCCGAGAGCTCCGGCTTGTACCCACCCGGGTTGAACCGCGTCGCCATCGCGCCGAACGCCCAGATTCCGAGGCTCGTCTTCATCAGGTGAAAGACCCTATCCGACTTGACAGCGCGCTTCGAGTGGTGGAGCTTTCCTTTTTGAACCGGTTCAGTGACAGGAGGGAAAGCGTGAAGAGAGTCTCGAGATGGACCCTGCTCTCCGTGCTCGGCGTCATCGTGGTCGCGGTAGTCCTCGTGGCAGGCGCAACGGCGAGCTCGAGCAAGAAATCGGCGGGGATCCTCGCGTGCGGCCTGATGCCGGACACGAAGACGTCCGTCCGCTGGCAGCAGTTCGACCAGCCGTACCTGCTCAAGGCGTTCCAGGCGGCGGGCGTGGCGGCCCGCGTCGTCAACGCACAGGGCGACCCGCAGAAGCAGAAGACGCAGGCCGACCAGTGCATCGCCGACGGCGCGAAGGTGCTCATCATCGCCCCGATCGACTCGGGCTCCGCCGCGGCGATCGAGAAGGCAGCCGCTGCGAAGGGCGTCAAGTCGATCGACTACGACCGCCAAGTCGAGGGCGGCAACGCCGTCCTGTACGCGTCGTTCGACGGCCACCAGGTCGGCGTCCTCCAGGGCACCGCGGTCGCGAACGCGCTCCAGGGCAAGAAGGGCGCCGTCGTCGCCGAGCTGAACGGCGGGCAGGAGGATGCGAACTCGTTCCTGTTCAAGGGCGGGTACGACTCGGTCCTCAAGCCGCTGTATGCCAACGGCTCGCTGAAGAAGGGCCCGGACCAGTTCGTCCCGGGTTGGGACAACCAGAAGGCCGGGACGATCTTCAACCAGATGCTGATCAAGACGGCGAACAAGATCGACGGTGTCGCCGCCGCCAACGACGGGATCGCGAACGCGGTCGTCGTCGACCTGCAGCAGCATCACCTCAAGCCGATCCCCGTGAGCGGCCAGGACGCGACCACCCAGGGCGTCCAGAACATCATCTCCGGGTGGCAGACGATGACCGTCTGGAAGGACGTCCGGAAGCTCGCAACTGCGACCGCTCAGGCCGCCGTCAAGATCGTCAAGGGCCAGGCGCCTCCGACGACCGGCACGGTGAAGACCAAGGGCCGCAGCACCGAGAAGGCCTACCTCATCGCCCCGCAGGCGATCACGAAGGCCAACTGGAAGCTCCTCATCACGAGCGGCTTCCTGAAGAAGGGCGACATCTGCAACGGGAAGTACGCGCAGTACTGCAAGTAGCAGCCGATCGCGCGGGGGCGGCCCACTTGGGCCGCCCCCGTTCTCTCTGGTAGGAACAACTTCTCGTGAACGACACCCCGCCACTCCTCGAGCTACGCAACGTCTCCAAGTCGTTCGGCTCCGTGCAGGCCCTGACGGACGTCGACTTCGAGGTGTGCCCGGGCGAGGTGATGGCGCTCGTCGGCGACAACGGCGCCGGCAAGTCGACGCTCATCAAGTGCATCGCCGGCATCCACCCGATGGACGAAGGGACGATGCTCTTCGAAGGCAACGAGGTCTCCGTGAGCGGGCCGAAAGACGCGGCGCGGCTCGGGATCGAGGTCGTCTACCAGGACCTCGCGCTCTGCGACAACCTCGACGTGGTGCAGAACATGTACCTCGGCCGCGAGACGCACAACGCGGTCCAGGTGCTGCGCGAGCCGCCGATGGAGAAGCGCACGCGCGAGACGCTCGCGAGCCTGCGCGTGACGACGATCAAGTCGATTCGCCAGAGCGTCGCGACCCTCTCCGGCGGGCAGCGCCAGTCGGTCGCCGTCGCGCGCGCGGTGATGTGGAACTCGAAGCTCGTCATCCTCGACGAGCCGACCGCCGCGCTCGGCGTCGCGCAGACCGAGCAGGTGCTCGCGCTCGTCCGCCGGCTCGCCGAGCAGGGGCTCGGCGTCGCGCTCATCTCGCACAACCTCCACGACGTCTTCGAGACGGCGCACCGGATCACCGTGCTGCGCCTCGGCCGCAACGCCGGCCTGTTCGTCCGCTCGGAAACGACCCAGGAGGAGGTCGTCCACGCGATCACCGCCGGGCAGCCGACGAAGGTCTCGGGCATCCCCGGCACGGGCGCCGGAGCCCCCGCATGACGGCGGCCGCGCAGGCGCCGGAGGCGGAGACCCTCCCGCCGCTCGAGCCGCTCAGCCAGCGCATCCGGGACAACGTGCGCGCGGGCAACCTCGGCCCGGCGCCGGTCCTGATCGCGCTGCTCTTCGTCGTCGTGATCTTCGGGTTCACGGCGCAGAACTTCTGGTCGCCGGCGAACTTCCAGAACATCATCACGACGATGGCCGGCCCGACGCTGATCGCGTACGGCGTCGTGTTCGTGCTCCTGATCGGCGAGATCGACCTCTCGGTCGCATACGTCAGCGGCGTCGCGGGCGTCGTCGTCGCGCAGCTCCAGCGGCCGGACGCGGCCAACCTGAAGTGGTGGCTCTGCGTGCTGCTCGCGCTCCTCGCCACGACCGCGATCGGCGCCTTCCAGGGCTCGGTGGTCGCCCTGATCGGCGTGCCGTCGTTCGTCGTCACGCTCGCCGGCTACGAGATCTGGAACGGCGTGATCTTCAAGGGTCTGCCCGGAGTGATCACGATCCAGAGCACGCAGATCAACAACTTCTCCAACTACCTCTTCAGCCCGAACGCCGGCTGGCTGATCGCGGTGCTCGTGAGCGTGCTGTACGTCGCCGGGATGCTCTGGGGGCTTTTCTCGAACCGGCGCCACGGAATTGCGCTCCGCGACCCGCTGCTCTTCGTGTTCAAGCTGGCCGTCGTCCCTGTCGTTGCGTTCGTGACCGTCTACATCCTCAACAAGCCTGGCTCGGGCGGGGTGCCGCTCGGCGTGCTGCTGATGGTCGGCTCGCTCGTCGTGCTCGAGTTCGTCGCGAAGCGGACGACCTTCGGCCGGCACGTGTACGCGGTCGGCGGGAACGCGGAGGCTGCGCGCCGCGCCGGAATCAACGTCGCGCGCATCCGGATCGTCGTCTTCATGATCGCCGGCGCGATGGCGGGGCTCGGCGGGATCGTGCTCGCCGCGCGCCTGCAGAGCGTCGACCTGAACGCCGGCGGCGGCACGCTGCTGCTGGACGTCATCTCGGCCGCCGTGATCGGCGGCACGAGCCTCTTCGGCGGCCGCGGCGAGGTGCGGAACGCACTGATCGGCGCCTCGCTGATCTACACGATCCAGAGCGGCATGTTCATCAAGGGCTACGCGACCGGCGTGATCTTCATCGTCACCGGCGTCATCCTGCTGCTCGCCGTGACGTTCGACACGGTCGTGCGCCGCATCCAGGCGCGCTCCGGCCGTTAGCGCACCGTCAGTATCTGGTCGGCGGGCACGTCGTGCAGGCGCGTGACGCGGCCGCCGGGATAGCGCACGGTCAGCTCGGCGACGCGCGTCGCCGTGCCGAGCCCGAAGTGCACCCGCGGGTCCTCTGACGAGAGGTAGCTCGAGCCGGCCACGACCTCGCGCACCTGGCGCCTGCCGTTGCCGTCGACGGCCGTGACGATCGCACCCGGCGAGAACGGCCTGACGTCGACCGTCAGCCAGTGGTTCAGCGGCCCCGTGTTGTGCAGGAGGAGGAGCTTGCCGCCGATCGTGTTCACGGCGATGTCCACGCGCCCGTCGTTGTCGTAGTCGGCGGCTGCGACACCGCGCCCGTTCCGCCGGATCTGCTGGAGGGCCGCGACCGGGACGTATCCGGCGTCGACCGGCGTGAGGATGTGGACCGGGCCCGAGTTCTTGGCGAGGTTCGTGACCGGGATCGCGCCGCTCGCGAGCACGAGCTCGCTGACGCCGGAGTTCCGCAGGTCGACCCACGAGTCGCCCCAGCCCGTGAACGTGCCGCCGAGCGCCTTCGTGAAGGTGCCGCCGATGTAGCTGAACGAGTGAACCGCGCCGCGGTAGGCCGCGTTCGTCTGGCGGCGCGAGTTGCTCACGAAGATGTCGGGGTTGCCCGCGCCGGCCTGTGGGCTCGACGCGATTCCCATGCCGGCGTTCCGGTCGGCGACGCCGAAGCGCTTCGCGACGTCGACGAAGCGCGGCCCCGGCTCGATCTCGTACAGCCGGTTGGGGTCCTCGTCGTTCGCGACGTAGAGCATGAGCTTGCCGTTGATGTGCAGGAACTCGGCGCCGAGGCTGTGGTCGTACGGCGGCCGGTCGAGGCCGGCCTGCTTGCCGATCTCCTTGAAGCGGGCGCGTCCGTCCGGTCCGTTGCCCTCGTTGAGGAAGAGCTCGTCGCGCACCCCCTGGTGGTTCGTCGGGAAGCCGGCCATCGAACCGGGGATGGGCGCGTTCACGTCGGTGTACCCGGCGACGAACAGATCCGGCCGCCCGTCCCCGTTCACGTCCGCGACGGCGGCGCCGGAGTGCCAGCCGAACGACACGATCCCGTGTGAGCGGGCGCCCTCGGTGAACGTGCCGTCACCGTTGTTCCAGAGCAGCTCGTCGCTCTGCGCCGTCGTCACGAACAGATCGGTGAACCCGTCGCCGTTGAAGTCCGCGGCGACGCAGCCCTCGCCTCGCACGACGCGGCCCGCGTGAGAGGGCCCGGTGACGTCGGTGAAGTGCCCGTGGTCGTTCCGGTACAGATGCGTCGTCGGCAGGCCGCCGTGGGCCGAGTACGCGCCGATGTCGCCTTCGCCATAGGTGTTCACGACGAACAGGTCGAGCCAGCCGTCGTTGTTGTAGTCGAGCCAGCAGACGCCGCCGCCCATCATCGCGGGTGTGTCCGGCGTGACGCCGTACCGGAACGCGCCTTGATGGAAGTCGATGCCCGCCTGCGCCGCTACGTCGGTGAGGGCAAACCCGCCGACGGCCGGCGGCGCCTTGACGAGCATCGGTGTCTGGGCGCCGCGGTCGAGCGCCCAGTGCGCGCCGTCCTGGGTGAGCCGGTAGGTCCTGCCCGCGAGCTGCGCGACGGCGAACGGCGGATCCTGTCCTTCGCCCGGCTCGAGGTGCACGTGCACGGAGCCGCCGCTTCCCGCGTGCACCGCGTCCACGAGGTCGCGCACGATCGCGCGGGCGGTGGCGAGCTGCAGCTTCGACTGCACGCCCTTCGACGGGTCGATGGTGATCGCCGGCAGGCCCGCCGCGGCAACCGGTGCCGCGTGTGACGCCGCCGGCCCGCTCGAGAACGCCAGCGCAGCTGCGAACGCCGCGAGCCCGAGCGCGCCCGCGAGCGCGAGCCGCGGCGTCGAGACGCGGACGCGCTCGACGATCGGGATCGCCGCGCACACGAGCGCGAGCGAGCTCAGGAGGGCGACCTTCGCGGCCCACTCGGTCGTCGTCGGCGCGATTAGCAGGGCCGCGAGGAGGCCGAGCGAGACGGCGTAGGCGACGCGCGCGCGCTGCGATCGCGGTGCCGTCTTGGGGTCGGTGATCATGAAGAAGAGGAAGACGAGCACCTCGGGCGAGGTGAGCAGGACCCACCAGAGGTAGCCGCCCCCGATCGGCCCGTAGTGCCAGCGCGCGGTCATCTCGTGACCCGTCACCGCGAGGACCGCGACGCCGAGCGCGAACGAGAGCCAGAAGCCGATGGCAACCCAGAGCAGCTTCAGCCGCGTCAGGATCGCGAACCCGCCCGTGAGGATGATCAGGAGCGCGAGCGCCATCCACCACGACATGGGGCCCCACCAGAAGTCGAGCGGCTCCGCCCGACCGCGGCCGAGCAGCGGGAAGCAGAGGACGAGGCCGATGTTCGACGGGTTGAAGAAGTGCCGTCCGCGCCACTGGATGACGTGCTTCGAGAGCAGCGACACCGCGGCGGTCGCAACGAAGATCCACCAGCCACGGAGGCTCCACCAGTCGCCGTGATGCGTGCCCGGGACGCGGAGGATGAACGCGACCCCGTTTCCGGTCAGGAGCGCGCTCGCCGGCCACATCCACACCCTCTGCTTGCGAGCCGTGATCGCGATCTCGATCACCGCGCAGGTCACGAGCGAGAGGAGGATCTGGGCGATCGAGACGCGGAACTGGAACGCGACCTGGCCGAGCACCTGCAGCGAGACGATCGTCGCGGCGAGATGGAGCCGCGGGTCGGTGCGCTTCGGGAGGATCACGGGGTACCGCGTCATTTCTCGATCGTAGTTCGGATTACGATGGGTGACCATGCGGCTTTCACGCGCGCTCGCCATCGTCGATTACGTCGTCTCGGAGGCCCCGGGCCCGGTCTCGGTCTACGTCACGGATGCGCACGGCGAGCTCGTCGCGGCCGCCACGATGGACGGTGCGGCGGCGGACACGCGGCTGAACGCCCAGCGCAAGGCGTACACCGCCGCGCGCAGCGACGCGCGCTCGACGCGGCAGCTCGCGGAGAAGGTCGCCGACGACCCCGTCGAACGGGCGAGCTTCGACCCGTTCTTCACGTTTTTCCTCGGCGGTGTGGGCGTCTACGACGGTGAGACGAAGATCGGCGCCGTGGGCGTGAGCGGCCTGCCCGGCGAGGTCGACGAGGAGCTCGTCCTCGCGGCTATCGAACGATCCGCGGATCGCTGAAGACGTCGCTCTCGTCGCGGCTGCGCGTCGAGAACTCCGAGACGATCGCGCCGTCCTCGCCGGCCTGGAACCAGTGCAGCGTGTCCGGCATGATCGTGAACTGCTCGCCGGGTCGAAGGACGATTCCGTCGTGGCCCTCGACGTGGAGGCGCACAGTGCCCGTGCGGCAGCGGAACGTCTCCTCCTTGCCGGGCTCGCCGGCGACCGGAGGATGGCGGTGCTCCGGGCAGATCTGGTTCGGGAGCATGACGAGCTCCTTCGCGCAGACGCGCGCGGTGTTCACGTACGTGAGGATCGCGAGCCCGGTGCGCTCGAAGTCCCCCAGCCCGAAGTCGGCGATCTCGATCGCGTCGCGCTCCTCCGGGGTGAGGACGATGCCCGCGTCGGCCAGCGTCGCCGCCGCTCGCTCCTGGTGTGTCATAGCTCGACGGCCGTCCGTGACGAGGCCGACTCGTGCAGCGCCTCCAGCGCCCGCGCCTGGCCGAGCGCGTCCGACCTGCCGAGCAGCGGCGCGGTGCCCTCGCGGATCGCGTCGCTCAGGTCCTCGAGCTCGAGCCGGTAGGAGTCCTCGCGCTCGACCTCGACGCGCTCGACGCCGTCCGGGCGGCGGATCTCGAGCACGGGCTCGTTGCAGTGCCACGGGTCGTCGAGGAAGATCGAGCCCTCGCTACCGATCGCCTCGAGTTCGTCGCGGTTCGGCAGGGCCGTGCCGCAGTCGAACGTCGCGATCACGTCGTTCGGGAAGCGCATCGTCCCGGTGAAGACCCAGTCGGTGTCGGACGGCCCGTACCACGCCTCGCCCCACACACGCTCGGGCTCGCCGCCGAGGAGGCGCGAGCCGCTCACGTTGTAACAACCGACGTCCATGAGGGCGCCGCCGTCCACATCCGTGCGCAGGCGGATGTTCGTCTCGTCGTAGAGGCTGTACGAGAACGCCGACCGGATCAGCCGCAGCTCGCCGATCACGCCTTCCGAGACGAGCTCCGCGAGCCGCTTCGTCTGCGGGTTGTGGCGCCACATGAAGGCCTCGCTCAGATGGAGCCCTGCGCGTTCGGCGACGTCGAACGCTTCGTCCACCTCGTCCGGGTGCCGCGTGAAGGGCTTCTCGCACAGGACGTGCTTGCCCGCCTCGAGCGACTTGATCGACCACTCGACGTGCATGGTGTTCGGGAGCGCGATGTAGACCGTCTCGATCTCCGGGTCGGCGAGCAGTGCCTCGTACGTTCCGTAGGCGCGTGGGATCTCCCACTGCTTTGCGTACGCGTCGGCGCGCGCCTGGTCGCGGCTCGCGACCGCGACGAGATCGACCTTCGGTGATGCGTGCGCGCCGGGGATGACCTTGCGGTTGATGTCGGCGGTGGAGATGAATCCCCACTTCACAGGGCTCGTTGTCATGTGCGTAGTATCGCGTCATGACCGAGATCGGCGTTGGAATGCTGGGCTACGCGTTCATGGGCAAGGCGCACTCGCATGCCTTCCTCACGATCGACCACATGACGTGGCCGCCGCCGCTCGTCCCCAAGCTCGTCGGCGTAGCCGGTCGGAACGAGTCGGCCGTCGAGGAGGCGCGTGAGCGCTACGGCTACGAGTACGCGACGGACGACTGGCGCAGGCTCGTCGAGGACGAGCGCATCGGTCTGTTCGACAACGGCGGGCCGAATTCGCTCCACGCCGAGCCGACCATCGCCGCCGCGCAGGCGGGCAAGCACGTCGTGTGCGAGAAGCCGCTCGGGCGCGACGCGGGGGAGAGCTACGACATCTGGAAAGCGGTCGACGCGACCGGCGTCAAGCACCTGTGCGCGTTCAACTACCGCTTCGTGCCGGCCGTGCGTCTCGCGCGCGAGATGATCGACGCGGGTGAGCTCGGGGAGGTGCGCCATTTTCGCGCGCGGTACCTGCAGGACTGGGGCGACGACCCATCGCTCGACACGTGGAGGTTCCATCCCTCCGAGGCGGGCTCGGGGGCGCTGGGCGACCTGATGACGCACGTCGTCGATCTCGCGCGCTATCTGAACGGCGAGCCGGCGTCCGTGCAGGGCTTCGCGCACACGTTCCTCCCGGGCCGGCAGGTGGACGACGCGGTGGAGGCCGCGGTCGAGTTCGAGAACGGCTCGGTCGGGACGCTCGAGGCCACGCGGTTCGCGCACGGCCGCCGCAACGCGTTCGAGTGGGAGATCAACGGGACGAAGGGCTCGCTCGCATTCGACATGGAGCGGATGAACGAGCTCGAGGTGTTCCGCGCCGACGGCGACCGCGCGCGCGGCTTCAAGCGCGTGCTCCTGTCGGAGACCGACCATCCATTCTGGGAGCACTGGTGGCCGCCGGGGCACATCATCGGGTGGGGCGACACGTTCGTGCACGAGCTGCACCACATGCTGGCCGCGATCGCCGGCGACACCGACGTCGCACCGCACGGCGCGACGTTCGAGGATGGCTATCGCGCGAGCGAGATCTGCGACGCGATCGTGCGCTCCGGCAAGAGTGGCGCGCGCGAGTCGATCACGTTTCGGGCGTAAGCACCCTGGCCCATGCGAGTGTTCGTGTATGTTCCCTGAATGGCTGTGGCTGCTGTTCGGGCCGGGATCTATGCCCGGATTTCCTCGGATCGTGAGGGGGACGGTCTTGGTGTGCGGCGGCAGATCGAGGATTGCGAGCGGTTGGCGGAGCGGAAGGGCTGGCAGGTCGTTGAGCAGTACGTCGACGACGATGTGAGTGCGTGGAGTGGGAAGCGCCGTCCGCAGTACGCGCGTAGCCTCGATGATCTCGAGGCGGGGACGATCAACGGGCTACTTGTCTATGACTTGGATCGGTTGCATCGGCAGCCGAGCGAGTTGGAGGCGTTCATCGACCTGTGCGGCCGGTTGCGGTTGACGAACGTCGCGTCTGTGAGCGGCGACATCGACTTGACGACGGCGGACGGTCAGTTCCAGGCTCGTATCCTCGGGGCGGTGGCAAAGAAGGAGAGCGACGATAAGAGCCGCCGCATCCGGCGTAAGCATGAGGAGCTGGCGGTCGGCGGGAAGGTGTCGGGTGGCGGCAGCCGCCCGTATGGCTATGAGGCGGACAAGGTGACGGTTCGTCCTACGGAGGCGGCGATCGTCGCGGAGTGCGCGAAGCGGCTGCTTGCCGGGGAGCCGTTGCGTTCGATCACGCGCGACCTGAACGAGCGCAGTGTTCCGACCGCGACGGGTGCGCGCTGGTCGCCGCAGTCTTTGCGGCGGCTTCTTCGGTCGGGGCGGATCAGCGGTCAGCGTGAGCATCACGGCGAGATCGTGGCGAAGGCGGAGTGGCCCGCGATCATTAGTGTCGAGGATGGCGCGGCGATTCGTGCGCTGCTTGCGAACCCGGAGCGGCGAACGAATAAGGCTGCGCGCCGCTACCTGCTCGGCGGGATCTTGGTGTGCAGTCATTGCGGTGAGCGGTTGATCGCGCGGCCGCGTGCGGGAGGGCAGCGCCGGTATGCGTGCGCGAGCGGCCCCGACCTTCCCGGTTGCGGCAAGACGTATGTGAAGGCCGATGACGTGGAGCGGTTCGTGACCGAGGCGGTTCTGCACCGGCTCGACTCCAAGGAATTGCAGCGGACAGCGGAGCGGAGGCAGAAGAAGACGCCGGATGCGCAGCGGTGGTGGAAGGAAGCGGAGGCGGCGCAGGCGCAGCTTGACGAGCTCGCGCAGGCATACGGGCAGCGGCAGTTCTCGATGCAGGAGTGGATGGCGGCACGCAAGCCGATCGAGCAGCGACTGACGACCGCGCGCAGGCAGCTTGCGAAGGTGTCGCGCTCGAACGTGATCGATGCCTACATCGGAAACGGCGTAGGGCTGCGTGCGGAGTGGGACTCGCTCGATCTGAGCGATAGTGCGCGGATTTCTGTGTATCTGACTGGTCTGTCCGGCCTGGTC
>CAZDEX010000050.1:0-10796 GCA_964504405.1 uncultured Gaiellales bacterium
TCGCCGTACTCCACGACCGTGACCGGCGCGTCGAGCGGGCCGCGGATGTGGTCGTGCTCGGGCTCGACCTCGACGGCGAGGTCCGTCAGCGGATCGCTCGTGCCGAGGAGCGAGAGCAGCCGGAGACGCCGGGGCAGGAGCTGCGTCGCGCGGAAGACGAGCCACGTGACGAGCGAGGCGACGAGTGCGGCGGCGAGGATCCCGACCTTTGCCTCCTCGAGCGTTTGTCCGTCGAATGCGAGCGCGGCGATCAGCAGCGCGACCGTGAAGCCGATACCGGCGATCGTGCCTGCGCCCACGACAGCGGCCCACCCGACAGGCGGGCGCAGCTTCCCGTGCGTCAGCTTGGAGACGATCCACGAGACGCCGACGATTCCGACGGGCTTGCCCACGACGTAGCCGACGAAGATGCCGAGCGTGACGCGCGACGTCGCCGCGCGCGAGAGCAGCGCGCCGTCGAGGTGGATGCCCGCGTTCGCGAGGGCGAACAGCGGGACGATCACGTAGCTCGTCCAGGGGTGGTAGAGCTCCTGCAGGCGCTCGTTCGGCGACAGCGACTTGGCAAGCCCGGTGCGTGCGTTCTGGGCGAGCTCGGGTGTCGGTTGTTCGCGGAAGCGGCGGAAGAGGTCGCTTGCGCGCTCGAGGTCGCCGCGCGCGGCGGGCCGTGCAAACGTCAGCAACCCGAACGCGAGCCCGACGACGAGCGGGTCGACACCCGACTTGAGCAGGGCGACCCAGATCGCGAGCCCGAGCAGCGCGTAGACGAAGCCCGAGCCGACGTGTCGCGCGCGCACGACGAGCACGACCGCGAAGAGGATGCCGGCGACCATGAGCGCGTGCAGGTGGACCGTCGCCGTGTAGAAGGCGACGATCACGACCAGGCCGACGATGTCGTCGACGACGACCACTGTGAGCATGAAGGCGCGCAGCCGGTCGGGGAAGCGCGGGCCGACGAGCGCGAGCATCCCGAGCGCGAACGCCGTCTCGGTCGACATCGCCGTTCCCCAGCCCGATGCCGTCGCGTGCCCGGCGTTGAACGCGAGGTAGATCAGGATGGCGGCGAGCGCCCCGCCGATGCCCGCGAGCACCGGCAGGAGCGCGCGGCTGCGCTCGCGCAGCTCACCGAGGTCGTACTCGCGCCGCGCTTCGAGGCCGACGACGAAGAAGAAGAACGTCATCAGCCCGTTGTTCACCCAGAGCAGGAGGCTCTGCGACAGCGAGTGGTTCCCCAGCCGCACGGCGAAGCGCGTGTTCCACACGCGCTCGTACGACGCGAGGTCGACGTTCGCCCAGAGGAGTGCGACGACGACCGCAGCGAGGATCAGCGCAGCGCTTCCCGTCTCCGTCCGCAGGAAGTCGCGAAGAGGCGTCTCGAGATTCCGCCGCCACGCCGTGCGACCCGAAAGCGGGAGCGCGGAGTCGCTCAACGCGAGGCGTTAGCGGGGCTCGAGCAGGACGACCGGGATCGCGCGGCCGCCTGACGTCTTCTCGTACTCGGCGAACTGCGGGAACGCTTCCTTCTGCGCGCTCCAGATCCGCTCGCGCTCGGCATCCTGAGCGACCCGCGCGGTCACGTCTCTCGCTTCGTTCCCGATCTCGATCGTCGTCTCGGGGTTGGCAATGACGTTGTGGAACCAGTTGGGATTCGTCGGCGCGCCGCCCTTCGATCCGAAGACGGCGAGCGCGTCGCCGACCTGCTGGTACATGAGCGGGTTGACGCGCTCCCGGCCGCTCTTTGCGCCCTTGTGATGCAGAAGGAGCAGCGGGGCGCCTTCGAACATGCCGCCGACCTTGCCGCCGTTCGCCCGGAACTCTTCGATGATCGGGCCGTCGAAATCGTCTGGATCGCTCATCTTTCGCACCCTACCTACCCTGCGGCGAGTCGCCGCAGCGCCGCGACGAGGTCGCGCAGTTCGACGCCGCGGGGCGTGAGCACGTACTCGGCGCGGGGCGGGCGTGCGTCGACGATCCGGCGTTCGAGGATGCCCGCCTGCTCGAGCTCGCCGAGCCGCGCAGCGAGCGTCGCCGGCGCGATCGAGCCGAGCGCCTGCATGAACTCGCCGAAGCGGACGGCGCCGCTGTGGGACGCCCAGATGATCGAGATCGTCCACCTGCGCTCGAGGAGGTCCGCCGCCTGGCGGACCTCCTCGGGGATCGGGGCGCAGCTACGACAGCGCATGCGCGGGCTTCGGCTCGAGTGCGAGCGCGAGCACCTCGTCGAGCGTCATCACCGGATGGAACGACATCTCCGCCTTCACGTCCTCGGGGATGTCCTCGAGGTCCGCGCGGTTGCGCTCCGGGATGATCACGTCGGTGAGGCCGGCCGCATGCGCGGCAAGTGCCTTCTGCTTGAGGCCGCCGATCGGGAGCACGCGGCCCTGCAGCGTCACCTCGCCTGTCATTCCCACCGTGTGCTTGACGGGCCGGCCGGAGAGGAGCGACGCGATCGCCGTCGCCATCGTGATGCCGGCGCTCGGCCCGTCCTTCGGGATCGCGCCCGCCGGCACGTGCACGTGGAACGACGTGTCGTCGAACGTGTCCGGGTCGACGCCGAGCTCGCTCGCGTGCGAGCGGACGTAGGAGAGCGCGATCCGCGCCGACTCCTTCATCACGTCGCCGAGCTGACCCGTCAGCACCAGGCCGTCCTTGCCCTTCATCTGCGTCGCCTCGACGAACAGCACGTCGCCGCCCGTTCCGGTGACTGCGAGCCCCGTCGCGACGCCCGGCACAGCCGTGCGCTCCGCGGACTCCTGGAAGAAGCGCTGCCGCCCGAGTGCGACACGCACGAGCTCGATGTCGACCGTGACCGGCGCCTGCCGCGCGTTGGAGACGATCTGCGTCGCCGTCTTGCGCAGCAGCTTGCCCAGCTCGCGCTCGAGCTGGCGCACGCCCGCCTCCCGGGTGTACTCGGTCACGATCGTCGAGAGCACCTCGTCGGAGAGGTGTACCTCGTCCTCGTGCAGGCCGTTCCGCTCGCGCTGGCGCGGCCAGAGGTAGTCGCGTGCGATCGCGACCTTCTCGTCGACGGTGTAGCCGTCGAAGCGGATGATCTCCATGCGGTCGAGCAGCGGGCCGGGGATCGTGTCGAACTGGTTCGCAGTCGCGATGAAGACGACCTGCGAGAGGTCGAGCTCGACGTCGAGGTAGTGGTCGCGGAACGAGTGGTTCTGCGCCGGGTCGAGCACCTCGAGCAGCGCCGCGGATGGATCGCCGCGCCAGTCGGAGCCGACCTTGTCGACCTCGTCCAACAGGATGACCGGGTTCATCGTCCCTGCATCTCTTAGAGCACGGACCAAACGGCCGGGCATCGCGCCGATGTAGGTGCGGCGATGCCCGCGGATCTCCGCCTCGTCGTGCACGCCGCCGAGCGACATGCGCACGAACTCGCGGTTCAACGCGCGGGCGATCGACTCGCCGACCGACGTCTTGCCCGTGCCGGGAGGTCCGATGAGCGTCAGGATCGCGCCGGAGCGCTTGTCCGGCTCGATGCCGCGCTCCTCGCGCAGCTTGCGCACCGCGAGGTACTCGACGATGCGGTCCTTCACGTCCTTGAGGCCTGCGTGGTCGGCATCGAGCACCTCACGCGCGTGCGCGGGATCGAGCCGCTCTTCGGAAAGCGTGCCCCACGGGACCGACAGGAGCCAGTCGAGATACGTGCGGATCATCTGCGACTCGGGGCTCTGGTCGCCCAGACGCTCCAGCCGTGACGCCTCGCGCTCGGCCTGCTCGCGGACGTCGTCGGGCATCTCGGCCTCGGCAATCTTCGCGCGGTAGTCCTCGCCGACGGACGCATCGTCCTCGCCGAGCTCCTTGCGGATCGACTCCATCTGGCGGCGGAGGACGTACTCGCGCTGCTGCTTCTGCGCGCCCGACTCGACGTCGTCGCGGATGCGCCGGCGAACCTGCAGCTCGGCGAGGCGCTCGCGCTGCAGCTTCACCGCCAGCTCCAGGCGCTCGACGATGTCGATCTTCGAGAGCAGCTCGATCTTCTCGGCGAACGAGATGTCCGGCGCGTACGCCGCGGAATCCGCGAGCGCGCCCGCGCCGCTGATCGAGCGGACGAAGTCGTGGATGCGCGGGTCCGCGTCCCGAATGTCGAGGATCTCCTCGACGATCGCGCGGTACTCGCGCTCGAGCTCGGCAGTCTGGACGCGCGGCGGCTCCTCGTCGGGCCGCTCGTCGACCTCGACGCGCAGGCGGCCGTCGGCCCCGGTCTGCGCAGCGCCGGCGATCCCGCGGTGAAGACCGGAGAGCGTCGCGGCCTTCGCCCCGCCGGGCAGCCGGACGACGTTCGTCGCCTCGGCGACCGTGCCGACGTCGGCGTACGAGCCTTCGTGGACCGGCACGAGGAGGACGCGCTCGCCCTCGGCGACGTCCACGGTCAGCGTCACCGACATGTTCGGGAAGACGACCGAGTCCTCGAGCGGGATCAGCAAATGGTGGTTCAACAGGTGCTCCTTCGTTTCAGTCATGTAGGTACTTCAACGAATGAAGTGGCAGCTGTATTTCCGCTCTATTGCTGGGATTCAGAGCTCGAGGAAGTAGAAAGCGTTCGCCGACAGGGCCCCGTCCGGGAGCCGGCCCCACGCGGGGATCACGCCGGAGCGCGTCCAGCCGAGACGGGTGTAGACCCGGTCTGCGCCCGTGCCCTCGTGGGTCGTCAGCCAGAGGAGGAGGAGCCCGAGCTCGCGGGCGCGGTCGACGACGGCCTCCAGCAACGCGCGGCCGACACCTTCGCCGCGGCGGTCGGCGCGCACGGCGAGCCGGCGCACCTCCGCCCGGTGGCGGCCGTTGCCGCCCGCCCGGTCGAGCTGCACCGCGCCGATCACGACATCGCCGTCCAGGGCCGCGAGCAGCAGCCGCTCGCCCGGTGCGAGCGTCGCGGCGGCTGCGCGGTAGGCGCCGACCGCGTCGAGCGGCGCTGGGAGGCCGAGCCCCATGCCCGCTGCGTGCGCGTCGACGAGGAGCTGTGCGAGCTCGTCGAGGTACTCCTCGACGGCGTTCGCGTCGAGCTCGACGATCCTCATGCTTGTTGCCGGCTCGTGAACCGCCAAGAGAGCAGCCCGACGCCGAAGAGCAGGACCTCGACGAGCGTGATCGCCAGGCGGTTCACGATCGTCGCGCCGAGGGCGGGGCCCGTCTCCGTCACAGCGAGCAGAAGCCCGTACATCGACGCCTCCCGCGCGCCGAGCCCGGACGGGACGAAGATCGCGAGCACGGCGACGATCGCCCCGACCGCCGAGACACCGCCGAGGAACGGGATCGTCGCGAGCCCGACTTCCGAGCCGAGGGCGCGCAGCATGAAGTACAACGCGAACCCGCCGATCAGCCAGGTGCCGCAGTAGAAGAGGAGCAGGCCCACGGTCAGCGGGAAGGGCAGCGGCTCGATCCCGTGCGCGCCGAACGGCTTCAGCAGCTTGTTCGAGAACGGCCGGAAGATGCGCGGGTGCAGGACTGCCGTGAGCAGCACGGCGAACGCGATCAGCGGCAGGAGCGGAGCATTGACGTCGCGCACCCACGCGAGGCTGACCACGAACACGATCACGCCGGAGATCGCCGACAGTCCCGCTTCGACGAGGATCGACGCGAGCACGGTCGGCGTCTCGGTGACGCCGCCGTACCGGCGCAGCGCGAGCGCGCGCGCAGCCGGCGTCCACACGCCGCCCGGCAGGTACTTCGCGAGCATCGAGACCATCTCCGCCTGCAGGGCCACGTGGTACGGGACCTTGATCCCCCAGCCCTCGAGTATGCGGATCCAGCCGAAGATGAACACGAGGTAGTAGACGCCGACGATCATGAAGCTGAGCGCGATGTAGGCCAGCCTTGCGTTCTCGAGCAGCGGTCCGGCCTTCGACCACTCGCTGCGAACCGCCCACGCGCAGAACCCGACCGTCGCTACGAGCAGCACGAGCTGGATGCCCTTGAGCAGGCGCGGGCGAGCGCGCAGGTAGTCGACGGGGGCCGCGGCGTTCACGACGCCACGTTAGTGGCTGGCTTAACCGTTGGAGAGGCGGACGCCGAGCCAGACGCCGGCGAGGCCGCCCAGCGCGCCGAACGCGAGGCTCGTCAGCGAGAAGCCGGAGCCGCCCCAGAGCGTCGGGACGTACCCGCCGGCGAAGGTGCCGAACGTCGCACAGAGTCCGATCACTGAACGCACTGACATGTGTATCGGCAAAGGGGCCCGCGGCTAGAGTCCCGGCGTGAGCGAGACGCGTCAGCATCACCACGTCACGCTCGCGTTCCTCGCGCTCGCCGGCCTCGCGTACGCCCTGCAGCAGACGATGATCGTGCCGGCGCTCCCGAGCTTGCAGCACGATCTGCACACGACGACCGCATGGGCGACGTGGCTGTTGACGGCGTTCCTGCTCGTGTCGGCCGTTGCGACGCCGGTGCTCGGCAAGCTCGGCGATCAGTACGGCAAGGAGCGCTTCCTGCTGATCAGCCTGGCGATCTTCCTGATCGGCTGCGTGGCTGCGATCTTCGCCTGGAACATCTGGTCGCTGATCGTGTTTCGCGCGATCCAGGGATTCGGCGGCGCCGTTTTCCCGCTCTCGTTCGCGATCGTGTTCGACGAGTTCCCGCCGGAGAAGGTCGCTTCGGGCGTCGGCATGGTCTCCGCGATCCTCGGCGTCGGCGGCGGGCTCGGCCTCGTGCTCTCCGGCGCGCTCGTCGAGTACGCGAACTGGCGGTGGCTGTTCATCGTCGGCGCGATCTTCGTCGCGATCGCGACCGTCGGCGTCTGGCGTTACGTCCCGGAGTCGCCGGTCAAGACTCCGTCGAAGCTCGATCCGCTGGGCGCGACGTTGCTGTCCGCGCTGCTCGTTGCGTTCCTGCTCGCCCTGACGGAAGGACCGTCGTGGGGTTGGGGCTCCGTCCGCGTCGTCGGGCTCTTCGTCGCGACGGCGGTGCTGTCGTTCGCGTGGGTGCAAACCGAGCTGCGCGTCGCGTCGCCGATGGTCGAGATCCGGATGATGACGGAGCGAACGGTGCTCTTCACGAACCTGACGGCGATCTTCACGGGGTTCGCGATGTTCGGCGCCTTCGTGCTCCTCCCGGCGTTCATGCAGACGAAGCAGGGTGGTGCGGTGCACTACGGGTTCGGCCTTTCGCCGACCCAGGTGGGCCTCTACCTCCTGCCCGGCGGCATCCTCGGCTTTGTCGCGGGACCGGCCGCGGGCGGCCTCGGGACGCGGTATGGCTCGCGCCTTCCGCTCGTGCTCGGGATGATCCTCGCCGCGATCGGGATCGCCGTGCTCGCGCTCTTCCACGCGCATCCCATCGAGGTCTCGCTCGGCATGGTCTTCATCGGGATCGGCGTTCCCTTCGCGTTCGCGGCGATGGCGAAGCTGATCGTCGACGCGGTGCGCCCCTCCGAGACCGGCGTGGCGACGGGGATGAACACGGTGATGCGCACGATCGGCGCGGTGATCGGCGGGCAGGTGGGCGCGGCGATCGTCAGCGCCGACACGCTCCCGCACACGAGCATCCCGGCCGAGTCGGCATACGTCGTCGCGTTCTGGGTCAGCGCGGCGATCGCCGTGATCGGTGCCGTGCTCGCGCGCTTCATCCCCGAGCGTCGAGCAGCAGTCGCGTTCGCGGACTAACGTCGCGTCATGACGCGCGTCCGCTTCGCTCCGAGCCCGACGGGGACGCTGCACGTCGGCAACGCGCTGAGCGCCGTCGCGAATCGCCGCTTCGGCGGCTGGATGCTCCTGCGCATCGACGACACGGACGCCGCGCGCAACCAGCCGGGCGGCGAGGACGGGATCCTCGAGGACATGCGCTGGCTCGGGATCGAGTGGGACGACGGCCCCGTGCGGCAGAGCGAGCGCGCCGCGCGGCACATCGAGGCTGCCCGGGCGGCCGGCCTGCCGCAGCGCTTCGACGGCGTGATGCTGTGGCGCGACGACGAGTCCCCGACGTTCCACCTCGCGAGCGTCGTCGACGACATCGACTTCGAGATCACGCACGTCATCCGCGGCTCGGACCACCGCCCGAACGAGGAGCTGCACGCCGCGCTCCATCGCGCACTCGGCTCGAAGCCGCCGCACGTCGTCCATCACGGCCTGATCGTCGGCGACGACGGGAAGAAGCTGTCGAAGCGCGCGGAGGGCGCGACCGTCGCGTCGCTGCGCGACGCCGGCTACCCGGCGGAGGCGGTGCGCGCGTACCTCGAGGAGCTCGACCTGCCGCGCCACGACGTCCACCTCGACCTCGAACGCGTCCGCTCGCTGTCGGTCGATGTCCTCGCGCGGCTGACCGACGAGGAGCTCGCGGCGCGTGCGGAGGTACCGGTCGAGGCGGCCGCGCTGATGCGCGGCGCGCACGATCTCGTCGAAGCCCGGCGTGTCGCGCGCGCCGTGCTCGACCCGCCCGGCGACAGGGACGTGCCGAGCCCCGAGACGCTGGAGCGCTTCGTGGAGCTCCGTTCGTCTCTTCCCGAGGTGCTCTCGAAGGAGGAGGCGAAGTCGGTCGTCCGCGAGCTGAAGGCGGTCGGCGGCAACCTGCGCGCGCTCCGCGTCGCGCTCACCGGCGCCGAGCGCGGGCCGGAGCTGTGGGCGGTGCTGCGCGCACTCCCGCGCGACGAGGCGCTGCGCCGCGCACTACCCTGAGGCACTGTCCGTGATGCGCCTCTACGACACCGCGACGCGCTCCCTCGTGGAGCTTCCGCCCACGCCGGGCCCGGTCCGCATGTACTTCTGCGGGCCGACGGTCTACGCCCGGGCGCACGTCGGGAACGCGCGGCCCTTCGTCGTCGGCATGTGGCTGCGCTCGTGGCTGCGGGCGACGGGGTACCACGCGCAGCTCGTCCACAACATCACCGACATCAACGACAAGATCTACGACGCCGCCCCGGGCGCGAGCGCCGAGCTCGCCGTGCGCGCGACCGAGTGGTACCTCGGGGACACCAGCGACCTCGGGCTCGGTATGCCGGACTTCCTGCCGAAGGCGACGGAGTCCGTGCCCGAGATCGTCCGCTTCATCGAAGAGCTGATCGAGAGCGGGCACGCGTACCCCGTCGGCGGAGACGTCTATTTCCGCGTCGCGAGCTTCCCCGAGTACGGCCGCCTGTCGGGGCAGAAGCCCGACCAGGTCGAGCAGGGCGAGGAGCCGAACCCGCTGAAGGAGGACCCGCGCGACTTCGCGCTCTGGAAGGCGAACAAGCCGGAGACCGAGGACACGTGGTGGGACTCGCCGTGGGGCCGCGGCCGGCCGGGCTGGCACATCGAGTGCTCGGCGATGGCCGAGGAGATCTACGGGCCGGCGTTCGAGATCCACGGCGGCGGCCTCGACCTCGTCTTCCCGCATCACGAGAACGAGGTCGCGCAGTCGCGCGCGCTCGGCCATCCCTTCGCGCAGATCTGGGCGCACAACGGGATGCTCCAGTTCACCGGCGAGAAGATGTCGAAGTCGCTCGGGAACGTCGAGACGATCCGCTCGGCGCTCGACGAGTGGGGGCGGGAGGCGATCCTGCTCTTCTTCCTCACCGCTTCGTGGCGGAAGCCGATCGACTTCTCCGAGGAGACGATGACGCAGGCGCGCGCGCGGCTCGAGACGCTGCGCAACGCGTTCACGCGTCCCGCCGCCGAGCACGACGAGTCGCTGTGGGCGTCTTTCGCGGTCGCGTTGGACGACGATTTCGACACGCCCGCCGCGCTGGCCGTGCTCCACGAGTGGGCGTCGACCGGGCAGCTCGAGCTGCTGCGGCGGGGTCTCGCGGTGTTCGGGCTCGAGTCGCTGGGCGAGCGCGAGGAGGCGCCGCCCGAGGTCGCGGCGCTCGCCGAGCAGCGGCAGGTGGCCCGCGGGGCGCGGGACTTCGAGGCGGCCGACCGCCTGCGGGACGAGCTCGCGGCTCACGGGTGGCAGATGCGCGACCGGCCCGACGGCTACGACCTCGTCCGGGCATGACCCCGGATCTCGTCTACGGGCGTCGGGCCGTCCGCGAGGCCCTGCGCGGGCGGCGCGAGGTGCTCGAGGTGTGGGCGACGGAGCGCTCGGTCAAGGCGGAGGACTGGCTCGCGGAGACGAAGCCGAAAGTGAGGGCCGACCGCGAGCTGACTGAGAAGGCGGGCACCCGCGACCATCAGGGCGTCCTCGCGCTCGTGGCGCCCTTCGCCTACGCCGACGCCTACGAGCTGGCCGCGGCGGAGAAGCCGCTCCTCGCGGTGCTCGACCGCGTGACCGATCCGCGGAACCTGGGCGCGGTCGCCCGCTCGGCCGAGGGCGCAGGGGCGACCGGGATCGTCGTTCCCGCCCATGGCTCGGCCGTCGTCACGCCGGCCGTCGCGCGGGCGTCCGCCGGCGCGATCGAGCATCTCCCGGTCGCGGTGGTGACGAACCTCGCGTGCTACCTCGAGGAGGTGAAGGGCGGCGCGTTCTGGGTGTACGGCGCGGCGGGCGACGAGGGCGCGCAGTCGATGTGGGAGACCGACCTCACGGGCGGTGTCGCGATCGTCCTCGGTGCGGAGGGGAAGGGCCTGCGCCCGCTCGTGCGGCGCATGTGCGACGCGCTCGTGTCGATCCCGCTCTCCGGTCAGGTCGAGTCGCTGAACGTCTCCGTTGCGGCGGCGGTGCTTCTGTACGAGGCTCGCCGGCAACGCGGTGGCTGACCTCTATCTCTTCGACGGCTACAACCTCCTGCACGCGGGACCGTTCGCCGACCCGCGCGAGCTCGTCGACGCCCTCGCGAGCTACGTCGCCGTCAGGGGGGCTCGCGGTGTGGTCGTCTTCGACGGTGCGGGGGAGGACGCCGTGCGCGGCACGCTCGAGGTCCGCTTCGCCGCGCACGCCGACAC
>CAZDEX010000051.1:0-10757 GCA_964504405.1 uncultured Gaiellales bacterium
GAACTCGCGGTCGATGCGCTCACCGACGCACTCGATAGGCTCGCACGGTGACTGGCGTAGGCTCGACGGAGCCATCAAAGAGCGACGGTGCCGGCTCCGCCGGCTCCGGAGCGGGTGCGGCGCGGGAGGTCATGTCGTGGGACGATCTCGGCACGGGTGCGCGCGACCTCGCGCAGATGGTCACCGACGACGGCTGGATGCCCGACATGATCCTCGGCATCGCCCGCGGCGGGCTGCTCGTCGCAGGCGCGCTCGGCTACGCGCTCGGCGTCAAGAACACGTTCACGATGAACGTCGAGTTCTATACGGGCGTCGACGAGCGCCTCGAGATGCCGATGATCCTTCCGCCGGTTCCCGACCTCGTCGACTTCGCGGACTTCAAGGTGCTGATCGCCGACGATGTGGCCGACACCGGGGCGACGCTGAAGCTCGTGCAGGAGTTCTGTGAGGGCAAGGTGGCCGAGGTGCGCTGCGCGGTCCTCTACGAGAAGCCCCGCTCCGTCGTCCAGTGCGAGTACGTCTGGCGCCGCACCGACCGCTGGATCACCTTCCCCTGGAGTGCCGAAGATCCCGTCTTGCAGGGCCTTTCGAGCGCGGTCTAGTGATCCGCCGGGCGGTCGGCTAGATTCGACCTTCCCCCCGGCAATTCGCGCTTCAAGGAGAGGAGCACATTGACCAAGACGAAGCTCTCGCTCGCCGCGACCCTGCTCGTGGTCGTGGCGGCGGCCGTCGCCCTGGCGATCGGCGCGGCAGCGAGCCCGGCCAAGTCCAACGCGGCGTTCAAGGCAGCCTGGATCTACGTCGGGCCCCACAACGACGGCGGCTGGTCGCAGGCCCACGACCAGGGTCGGCTTGCGGTCCAAAAGGCGCTCGGCTCGAAGGTCCAGACGACCTTCAAGGAGAACATCCCCGAAGGCCCGCAGGTCGCCCAGGTGATCGACCAGTTGATCCGGGACGGGAACAAGATCATCTTCGCGACGTCGTTCGGCTACCAGCCCGCGATGGTCGCGGCGGCGAAGAAGAACCCCAGCGTCAAGTTCGAGATGGCGACCGGCTACCTCAAGTCGGCGAACATGGCGGACTACTACGGCGCCGGCGAGGATGCGATCTACCTCTCCGGCATCGCAGCGGGCGCGGCGACGAAGTCCGGAACCGTCGGCTACGTCGTGCCGTTCGCGATCCCCGAGGTGATCCGGCACACGAACGCCTTCACGCTCGGCGTGCAGAAGGCGCATCCGGGAGCGAAGGTCAAGATCATCTGGACGAACTCGTGGTTCGATCCGGCCAAGGAGACGAAGGCGGCGGAGAGCCTCAAAGCGGCCGGCGCCGACGTGATCGGCCAGAACGTCGACAGCCCCGCAGCCGGCCAGTTCGCCGAGAAGAACGGCCTGCCGTGGGTCGGCTACGACTCGAACGCGCAGAAGTTCGCGCCCCACTCGTGGCTGACGGCCGCGGTCTACAACTGGGGCCCGTACTACGTCTCCCGTGTCAAGGCGGCGATGAACGGCACCTGGAAGACGGGCGACTACTACGGGAGCCTCAAGGACGGGTTCACGCTCCTCGCCCCGTTCGGCAAGGGCGTCTCCTCCGCGACCAAGAAGCTGATCGCGTCGGAGAAGGCGAAGATCGTCAGCGGCAACTGGAACGAGTTCAGCGGCCCGATCTACGACCAGAGCGGGAAGCTGCGCATCAAGGCCGGGAGCCGTGCTTCGCACGGTGACCTGATGACGATGAACTACCTCGTCAAGGGCGTCATCGGAAGCCCGAAGGGCTAGAACACTGTTGAATGGGGCGGGCAGGGCGCTGGCCTTGCCTGCCCCCTTTTTTCATGCCTGCTGCCGTCGAGCTCCGAGGAATCACGAAGCGGTTCCCCGGCGTCGTCGCCAACGATGACGTCGACTTCGAGGCGACCGAAGGCGAGGTGCACGCCCTCCTCGGCGAGAACGGCGCCGGCAAGTCGACGCTGTCGAACATCCTCACCGGCCTCTACCGGCCCGACGAAGGAGAGATCGCGCTCGGCGGCGCGACCGTGTCGTTCTCCTCGCCGCGCGACGCGCTCGACGCGGGGATCTGCATGGTGCACCAGCACTTCCGCCTCGTCCCGCCGTTCACCGTCGCGGAGAACGTGATCCTCGGCGACCACCGCGGCGAGGGAAAGAAGTTCATGGTGCATCCGCGCCGCATCGAGCGCCGCGTCGCCGAGCTCGGCGAGCGCTATCGCATCGCGGTCGATCCACGCGCGCGGATCTGGCAGCTGTCGCTCGGCGAGCAGCAGCGCGTCGAGATCCTGAAAGCGCTCTACCGCGAGGCGCGCATCCTGATCCTCGACGAGCCGACCGCGGTGCTCACGCCACAGGAGGCCGACTCGCTCTTCGAGACGCTGCGTGTGATGGCGGAGGAGGGCCGCACGATCATCTTCATCTCGCACAAGCTGCACGAGGTGAAGGCGGTCTCGGACCGCGTCACCGTGCTCCGTGGCGGCAAGGTCGTCGCGACGGTGCCGACAGCGGAGACGACGCCGCGCTCGCTCGCCGCGCTGATGGTCGGGCGCGAAGTCGCGATGGCCGAGCGCGTCGAGCGGACGACGGAGCGAGGTGGGCCGGTGCTCGAGGTGCGCGACCTGCGCGCGCTCGGCGACCGCGGCGCGGAAATGGTGCGCGGGGTCTCGCTCACCGTGCGCGCGGGCGAGATCGTGGGGCTCGCCGGGGTGGCGGGGAACGGGCAGCGGGAGCTCGCGGAGGCGGTGACCGGGATGCGCGCGTTCACGGGCGGATCGGTCGCCGTCGGCGCCCGCCCGCTGCGCGGTGGCGATGCACGCGAGGCGATCCAGGCCGGAATCGCCCACGTCCCCGAGGACCGCCTGCACACAGGTGTGGCGCCCTCCCTCTCGATTGCGTCCAACGTGGTCCTCAAGGCCTACCGAGGCCGAGAGCTCGCGAAGGGGCCGCTGCTCAAGCTGCGCACGATCCGCGACCACGCTGCAGCGCTGATCAAGCGTTACGACGTCCGCGGCGGCGGCCCGGAGCTCCCGGCGCGCCAGCTGTCGGGCGGCAACCTGCAAAAGGTCGTGCTCGCGCGCGAGTTCGAGGGTGAGCCGCGCGTGCTCGTCGTCGCATCGCCGACGCGCGGGCTCGACGTCGCAGCGATCGAGACCGTGCACGGCTATCTCCGCCAGGCGGCGGAGAACGGCGTCGGCGTGCTGCTCATCTCGGAGGACCTCGACGAGATCCGCGCGCTCGCCGACCGCATCGCGGTGATCTACGAGGGAGCGATCGTGGGCGAGGTCGACGCCACGGCCGCGACCGTCGAGGAGCTCGGACTGATGATGGCGGGAGGGCACGGCGAGTGATCCGCGTCGAGCGCCGCCTGCAGCAGCCGAGGTGGCTGATGTTCGTCGTCCCGGTCGGCTCGATCGCCGCCGCGTTCGTGCTGATGGCGATCGTCCTGCTCGCGACGCATCATGCGCCGCTGCACACGTTCTCCCGCCTCCTGAGCTCGGGGTTCGGCAGCAAGCAGTCGATCAACGACACGCTGATCGCCGCGACGCCGCTCATCTTCACCGGTCTCTGCGCAGCGGTGGCGTTCCGGATGCAGCTCTTCAACATCGGCGGCGAGGGTCAGCTGTACGCCGGCGCCGTGCTCGGCGCAGCAGCCGGGATCGCGCTCGGCAATCACTCCGGCTGGATCTCGGTCCCGGCGATGATCGCGGCGGGCGCGGCGGGCGGCGCGGCGCTCGCGCTGATCCCGGCGATCCTGCGCGCGTTCTTCGCGACGAACGAGATCATCACGTCGCTGATGCTGAACTACGTCGGCGCGCTGGTCGTCAACTACCTGGTCTTCGATTCGCTCTCGTACTGGCGCGACACATCGAGCCCGACTGCGAAGGTGTTCCCCCAGGGAAAGACGCTTCCCGACGCGGCGACCTGGCCGACCACGCACGCCGGCTCGCTCGTGCTGCCGCTCGGGCTGCTGCTCGGCGTCGTGATCGCAACGCTGGTCTGGCTGCTCTACACGCGAACGCGCTTCGGGTTCGAGGTGCAGGTGATCGGGGATTCGCCGCGCGCCGCGACGTACGCGGGCATGCGCACGCGCCGGAAGATCCTCGCCGTGATGGCGCTGTCCGGCGCGATCGCGGGAGTCGGCGGGGCGTCCCAGGACGGCGACTTCCGCCACCTGCTCGACCCGCGCGGGCTCACCGCCGCGGGCTACGGCTACGCGGGCATCGTGATTGCCGCGCTCGCGCGCTACAACCCGTTCGCGGTCTGTCTCGTCGCGTTCCTGCTCGGCGGGCTGCAGAACGCGGGCTACACGCTGCAGAGCGCCGACTTTCCGTCAGGGCTCGTTGGCGTGCTGCAAGGCTTGATCCTCTTCTCCGCGCTCGGCGGCGAGCTGCTCATCCGCTACCGCGTGCGCTTCGCGCGCCGAACGCGCACGTCCGAGGTGCCCGCGTGACGAACAACGCAGTCGTCGTCGTCGTGCTCGCCTCGGCGGTGACCTACGGGACGCCGCTGCTCTTCGCCGCGCTCGGGGAGCTGATCACCGAGCGCTCCGGTGTGCTCAACCTCGGTGTCGAGGGGATGATGCTCGTCGGCGCCGTGATGGGGTTCTGGGCGGTGCAGAAGACCGGTTCGTTGCTCGCCGCAGTCCTCATGGCTGCCGTGGCCGGGGCCGCGATGGCGTTGATCCACGCGTTCCTCGTCGTCACCCTGCGCGCGAACCAGATCGTGTCCGGGCTGGCGCTCGTCATCTTCGCGGGGGCGTCGGGCCTGTCGTCGTATCTCGGCAACACGCTCAACCTCGCCGACCAGCCGGCGCGGACCGCGTTCGGCTCGCCGTTTCCCACGTCGTGGCAGAACGCGCAGTTCGTCGGGCCGATCCTGTTCAAGCAGTCGGCGCTCGTCTACGCGTCGTGGATCCTCGTCGTGCTCGCCGGTCTCTATCTCAACCGCACGCGCCTGGGCCTCAACGTCCGCGCGGTCGGCGAGTCCCCGGCGGCCGCCGACGCGATGGGGATCAATGTGTCGGCGTACCGCTACGCGCACACCGTGGCGGGCGGGGCGCTCGCCGGCGTCGGAGGCGCCTGCTTCACGTTGTGGATCACGCCGCAGTGGGTGAACGGCATCACCGCCGGCGCGGGGTGGATCGCGATCGCGCTCGTGATCTTCGCCTTCTGGCGTCCGGCGCTGTGCCTCGTCGGCGCGTATCTGTTCGGCGCCTTTTCGGGGATCCCGTTCACGTTCCAGGCCCGCGGGATCCTGAAGAGCATCCCGCCGGAGCTGTTCCAGTCGCTTCCCTACGTGATGACGATCCTCGTGCTGGTCGCCGTCTCGAGCGCCGGCGCGCGGCGTCGTCTCGGTGCGCCCGCGGCGCTCGGCACGCCGTACGTGCGCGAAGAGCGCTGAGAAAAGCTCTTCGGGCACACTGGCCGCCATGGGAGCTTGGATGGGGTCGAAAGCGGAGCGCGACCTGATGGCGCGCCTGGAAGAGGTGTACGCCGGCGTCGAGGTGTCCGGCGTGCTCGAAGCGGCCGCTGCGACGCTGGCCTCCGGGCTGGGCGACGTAGGCGCGGACGCGGGGTTCATCGGAGTCGTCTCTCGCGACGGCCGCACCGTCGACGTGAGGCGCGTAACGCCGTTTTCGAGGGTCGCCGTCCGCCTCGCGTTCCCGATCGAGGCGCCCTACCCGCTCGCGGCGGCGATCCGGCGCGACGAGGCCATGTTCATCGCAAGCAACGAGGCGCTCGCCTGCGACCATCCGGGCCTGGTCCGCGTCCGCGGCGAGGACCACGCCTGCGCGACCCGGCCGCTGCGCGGCCCGAGCGGCGCGGTGATCGGCTCCGCGAACGTGAGCTTCGAGGATCCGCGCGAGTTCACGGATGGCGATCGCCGGGGGATCGAGGAGCTCTTCGCAGCCTGCGAGGCCACGATCGCCGCGACGCTCTCCGCCGGCTCGGCGGCGTAGTCCCGGCGCGATTCACGCGTCGTCGCCCAACTCCTCGCATTCGAGGCAGACCCAGTCGCCGTCGCCGTCGCCGGCGTCATCTGCGCTCAGCGCGGCGGGCACCATCGTCACACCGCAGCGCGGGCAGATCGGAGGCCGGTCGTCGTCCACGCGCACCAGTATCGACGGCGGTACGCTCGTCGTGTGGGTGTCTTGCGGGAGGTGGTCGAGTCCGACTTGCCGGTCTTCTACGAGCACCAGCGCGACCCCGAGGCCGTCGCGATGGCCGCGTTCCCGGCGCGCGAACGCGATGCGTTCATGGCGCACTGGGCGAAGACGCTCGCCAACGATTCGGCGCTCACGTGGACGATCGTCTCCGACGGAGCGGTCGCCGGCAACATCGGCTGCTGGGAGGACGACGGGCGCAGGCTCGTCGGGTACTGGATCGGGCGGGAGTTCTGGGGCCGGGGGCTCGCCACGCAGGCCCTCGCGGAAGTCGCCGACTTGGTCGACGTGCGCCCGCTGCACGCATACGTGGTGAAGGCCAACGTCGCCTCGATCCGCGTCCTCGAGAAATGCGGGTTCGTCAAAGTCGACGAGCACGCCGGCGGCGACGGGATCGAAGAGCTCATTTTCGAGCTACGGCCCTGAGGAGCTAGCCCTGGTCGTCGCCAGGGGGCTGTCCATGGCTGCGGCAGTTCCCTTTGCCGCCGCCTAAACACCGCCTACCCTGGTGTCTGACACCTTGACGCGGCTTCGGTTCGTCCCGGCGCGTCGCAGGGGTGTCAGACACCGATGCGCTCGGCTGGGTCAGTGCTCCAACAAGGCCCAGCGCGGGACGGTAACGGCGGTTCGCGTTCCGCCGTCAGACGTGCGCTTCAAGACGACCACCGAGCGGTCGGACACCGCTCCGTGACGTTTCCGGCGCGAGACGACGCACGTCGATCATGCGACGACCTCCGCAACCCGCTCCGCGGCCTCCTCGGGCGACATCGCCTCGGTGTCGAGGGTCAGTGCCTCGCGCCCGACGATCGCGGCGTCGAAGTCGTCGCGTTGGAGGATCTCGTCGAGAAGCCCGGCGTCGATGATCTTCCCGCGTGAGGCCCTGTCGGCGAGGACGACGCGTCGGCGAAGTTCCTCATCGCTCGCGACCAGGCGGACGTACGTGACGTGCCCGGCATACGGCGCCACGAGTTCGTCGACAGCCGCCTCCTCGCCCGACGTGACGACGAACGTGACGACGAGATCGACGCCCGCAGCCGCAGCCGTTCCAATGAGGTCGAGCCGGATCCGGCGGAGTACGGCTTTGAACGGCTCCGTGCCGAAGTCGAAGACGGGCAGCACCGCGTCGACTGTCGCGTGGTTGTGCAGGAGTCGGAATCCGAGTCGCTCGGCGACGAAGCGGCCGATCGTCAGCTTGCCGACCGCGGGCGGCCCGAAGAGGAAGACCATGCGAGGAGGCATGCAGCGATCTTGCACGAGCGCGAACCGCAGCGAGCGGGCGGCGCTTCGAGACTCTCGGCGGCGCCCCGGCGTCGCTCACGTCCAAAGGGCGGGAATGGATATCGAGAAGAGCGGCCTGTGAGCTCAGACTTCGCGGAACGCGATGCTCTGGGCGCCTTCCCAGAGCGTCAGCTTGCCGAGGGCCGGCAGCTGCTCTGCACCCTCGACGATCGTCGCGAAGTGGTTCGCCCACAGCTGGCCGGCCTTCGAGGCGAAGTTGCAGTAGCCGTAGGGCATCAGCAGCTCGGTCTCGCTCGGGCCGCCCGGGTAGAGCGCGAGCTCGCCGGGATGGGGGTACGAGGTCGCGTTCTCCGGGCCGATCCCGAAGTCGCGGTCCCCCCACGGGATCCAGTTCGACTCCCCGCTCCACCGGCAGTGGATGATCCGGTCCTCGAGCGGCAGGCTCGCCTTGAAGGCGGCGACTGTCTGCGGCGCGAGCTCCTCCTCCCAGCGGGCGACGAAGCGCATTCCGGCTGCGACGATCTCCAACACGGGCGAGAGGCTACCGGAGCACGATCGCGATCGCGACGATCCCCGCCGCTGCGATGCCGAGGATCGGCCACACGTTCAGGCCGCGCAGGCGCAGGTTGAAATAGTGGCGCACGAGCGCGCCGAGCGCCATCAGCGCCACCAGCGCGATCCAGCCGTTCGCATGCGCGTAGACGAACGTGAAGTGGTTGGAGAGCATCGCGAGCACGACGGGCAACGTGAGGTAGTTGTTGTGCACCGACCGCGTCTTGCCGCGGGCATTCCACTTCGGGTCCGGCGCGACGTCCGCTTCCTTTGCGCGCACGAGCTTCCAGTGCGCGGGGATGATCACGAAGAAGACGTTCCCGACCATCATCGTCCCGATCATCGCGCCGACCTGCAGGAACGCCGCCCGCGCGGAGAACAGCTCCCACGTCCCCCAGGCGGACGCGCAGATGAACACGAAGACGAGCACTGCGAGCAGTCCCTCGTCGTTCCCGAACGCCCGGCAGAGCCCGTCGTACACGAGCCACGCCGCGGCGAGCAGGCCGACCGAGATCGCGATCGCCTCGCTCGAGCTGAGGTCCGCGACCGACTTGTCGACCAGGTAGGTCGAGGCATGCGAGTAGTAGACGACGATGAAGAGCGCGAAGCCCGAGAGCCACGTCGTGTACGCCTCCCACTTGAACCAGTGCAGCGTCTCGGGCAGGCGCGCGGGCGCGACGCGGAACGTCTCGACGCGGTAGAAGCCGCCGCCGTGCACCTCCCACGCCTCGCCGCCGACGCCGCGGTCGGCGTCGCGCGGGTCGCGCGGCGGCTCGAGGTGGTTGTCGAGCGCGATGAAGTAGAACGATGCGCCGATCCAGGCCATCCCTGCGATCACGTGCAGCCACCGGAAGAGCAGGTTGCCCCACTGCCACCAGTAGTCGTCGAGCGCTAGGAGGTACGCCACCGATTCACCGCTATCTGCACGAGCTCGTCCACGCCGGTCGCGAGCTCTTCCTCGCGCGTGCGCTGGAGCCTCTCCTCGAGGATCGGCACGATCTCGCGGCGCGGCCGGTCGTTCACGAACACCACGAAACGAAAGCCGAACTTCGCCTCGTATCGCGCGTTCAGCTCGGCGAGGCGAGCGAGCACCTCGGGGTCGTCGTCTGTCCCCTGCTCCTTCGCCGACCGCGCGGACGTCGGCTTGCCCCCGATCGCCGGGTGCGCATCGAGGATCTCCTTCCGTTCATCGTCCGACAGCTCGAGTGCGACGAGCCGCGCGTGGCCCAGCGGGTCCTCCGTGCCGGCGAGCCGCTCGACGAAGCGCGTGCGCCCTTCGAAGAGCTCCGCGAGCTGCTCGGCGGTCAGCTGCCGCGGTAGCTCGCGCATGCGTAGGACGAGATGAGGAGCGGAACGTGGTAGTGGCCCTCGTCGAGCGCGACCTCCAGCTCGACGCGGGTGAAGAAGGGCGAGGGCGGATGGAAGACGATTTGGTAGGTCCCCGGACCGGTCTCGGCGAGCTCCTTGATGCGGCCGTCGCTGTCGGTCACGCCGTCGCCGACGAGGTCGCCGTCGGCGTCGAAGAGCTCGACGCGCACGCCCGTGGCCGGTCGCCCGCGCTCCGTGTCGAGCACGTGGGTGGAGAGGGTCACGTCTGCCATGGTGTTAAAAAGACCACAGTCTCGCCGCTTGTTTGCGGTGCTCGTTAGCGATCTCCTCCTCGCGCGCGCGCACGAGCGCGCCACCGCGCACGACGTCCTCGCCGCCGACGACCAGCCGGTCGACACGGTGCGGCCCGGAGAGAACCAGGTTCGCGACAAGGTCCTCGGCGCCGCCGAACTCGAGCCCGTCGGTGCGCCACACGGCGAAGTCGGCGCGCTTGCCCGGCTCGAGCGAGCCGATGTCGTCGCGGCGCAGCACCTCCGCGCCGCCCCGTGTCCCGAGCCGCAGCACGTCGCGCGCGGTCATCGCCATGCCGCCGCCGCGCCCCCGCGCAACGAGCAGCGCGTTCTTCACCTCCAGGAACAGGTCGCTGCGCTCGTTCGACGCGCTGCCGTCGACGCCGAGCCCGACGCGCACGCCGGCGTCGAGTAGGTCGCGTACCGGTGCGACGCCCGCACCGAGGCGCAGGTTCGACGTCGGGCAGTGCGCAACGCCCACTCCCGCACGGCCGAACGTCTCCACGTCGCCGTCGGAGAGGTGCACGCAGTGCGCGCACCACACGTCGTCGGCGATCCAGCCGACACGATCGAGGTATTCGACCGGCGTGCAGTTGAAGAGCTCACGGCAGTACGCGTCCTCTTCGACCGTCTCGGCGAGATGCGTGTGCAGCTGGAGCCCGAGCTTGCGCGCGAGCGCCGCCGACTCCTCCATCAGCCGCGTCGTGACCGAGAACGGCGAGCACGGCGCGACGGCGATCTGCACCGCTGCACCGTCGGCGAGCGCGTGCAGGCGCTCGGTGTCCGCGAGGATCGTGTCGATGTCCTCGACGAGCGAGTCGGGGGGCAGCCCGCCGTCGGACTCGCCGAGGTCCATCGAGCCGCGCGAGGCAACGATGCGCACGCCGATCTCCTGCGCTGCGCGGATCTCCGCTTCGACGAGGCCCGAGACGCCGCGCGGGAAGATGTAGTGGTGATCGAACACCGTCGTGCACCCTGCGAGTGCAAGCTCCGCCAAACCACACCGCGCCGCGGCGTACTCCATCTCGTCGTCGACCCGCGCCCATACGGGATAGAGCGTCTTCAGCCAGGTGAAGAGGTCGGCCTGCTGCGCGCGTGCCCGCGTCAGCGTCTGGTAGAGGTGGTGATGCGTGTTGACGAGCCCCGGCGTGACGACCGCGCCGCCCAGGTCTTCGAACGCGC
>CAZDEX010000052.1:0-10705 GCA_964504405.1 uncultured Gaiellales bacterium
GCCATCTTGAACGCGTCGGAGAGCGGCGTCTTCCTCTCGACGACCTGGAGGAGGCGGTCGTTCTCGATCACGATCAGCGTGTCGACCTTCTCGGCGAGCTCCGCGATCCCCTGTTCGGCCTGCTGAGAGCGTCTACGTCCTTCGAAGGAGAACGGGCGCGTCACGACGCCGACTGTCAATGCCTCGAGCTCGCGTGCGATCTCCGCGACGATCGGCGCGCCACCGGTACCGGTGCCGCCGCCCTCGCCTGCGGTGACGAAGACCATGTCGGCGCCCTTCAGCGCCTCCTTCAGCTCGTCGCGCGACTCGGTCGCAGCTTCGCGCCCGACGCCCGGGTCCGCGCCGGCGCCCAGCCCGCGCGTGGCCTTCGCGCCAATGTGGATCTTCACGTCGGCGTCGCACATGAGGAGCGCCTGCGCGTCGGTGTTCACGGCGACGAACTCGACGCCCGTGAGGCCCGCGTCGACCATGCGGTTGACCGCGTTCGTGCCTCCGCCGCCGACGCCGACGACTTTGATCACTGCCAGGTAGTTACCGGAGCGGTCTCTCATCAGATGTAGCCCGACCTCAAGCTGGAGTGCAGGTTGGGGCGGTCGAGCGCCTCCTTCTTTCGGGAGGGTACGGACGGTTTCCTGCCCTGTCAACGCGCAAACGCCGACTCTCGAGCGGCATAACCCTCAAGCTCAACCTGCAGGTTGAGACTTAGCGAAGAGCACGGGGCGCTCCGGAACGCTCACGTCGAGGTATCCCCCGCCCGTCGCGGCGGCCCCCGTCGCGAGCAGGATGCGGCGCGCGATCGCGAGCTTCAGGCGCACGTCGGTCGCATCGCCGAGCCGCACCTCGAGGCCGCTGCCGAGCGTCAGGGTGAGCTCGTTCCCCGCCCGGACGGTGCGGACGCCCGTCGGGAACGACGCCCCGCGCAAGGGCGCGAGCGCGATTGCTGCCGGCTGAAGCGCATCGGGGATCGAGCGGCCGACGGTCACGTTCACGTCCGGTTTCGTCCAGAGGCGCGGCAGGCGCGAAACGCGCGGATGCGGCAACGCCGCGATCACGCGGCCCGTCGCGGCAACGAGGAATGCGTCGTGCCCCCTGCGGAGCACGAGCACGGGCCGCTCCGGGGTTATGACGATCCGCAGCGTGTTCGGGAAGGCGCGGTCGTACGTGAACGAGCGCACGCCGGGCAGCGGCTCGACGCGCCGGCCGAGCGACGACCCGTCGACCGTGAGCAGGCTCCGTCCCACTTCGTCGTTCAGCGCCGCCCGGACCTGCGCCTGCAGCGCCGGCGTCCCGCCACGGACATCGAGCGTGCGCACGGCGAAGATCGAAGTCTCGCGGGCGACCAGGTAGGCGCAGACGGCGAGCACGAGCAGGCCAATGCCGATCGCGATCGAGCGGCCCGACGGCGCGATCGACGCGAGCGACGGCGCGCCGCGCCTTGCGGGCAGCGTCGCGACGCGGGTGTTCGACCGTTTCCGGGCTGCCACGCGGTCGAGTTCGCCGCGCCCTTGCCGACCCCTACAAAGCGGGGAGCTCGAGCGGCCCGAGGAACTGCACCTCGTGCTCCAGCTCGATCCCGAACTGCTCGTGCACACGCCTGCGCGCCTCGGCCATCAGCGCGATGCAATCCGCCGTGGTCGCGCCGTCGGCGTTCTCGATGAAGTTCCCGTGACGCGGCGAGATCACCGCGCCGCCGATGCGATGGCCCTTCAGGCCGACTTCTTCGATCAAACGCCCCGAGCCGCGGTCGCCCGGCGGGTTCTTGAAGACGCTGCCGAACGTGCGCTTGTTCGTCGGCTGAGTCGCCTTGCGCTGCGCGAGCAGCTCGGCGGCGATCAGCTTCACCGCCTCGGGCGAGCTCCGCTCGAGGCCGAAGCGCACGCGCGCGACGACCTCGCCGGGGCGCAGCCCCGAGTGGCGATACGAGAGGTCGAGCTCATCGACGCCGAGCGTGCGCGCTCCGTCCGCGTCCACGACGACTGCGTCGATCAGGACGTCCTTCCATTCGCGTCCGTACGCGCCGGCGTTCATGCGCACACCGCCGCCGGCCGTCCCCGGGATCGCAGACGCGAACTCGAAGCCGCTGAGCCCCGCAGCCCGGGCGCGGTGCAAGCCGACCGCGTTCGGCGCGCCGCCGCCCATCACGAGCGTGTTGCCGTCCACCTCCGCCGTCGCGAGCTCTCCCCCGAGCTTGACGACGAGCGCGTCGACACCGCCGTCGTGCACGAGCAGGTTCGACCCGAGCCCGACCACCTCCACCCCGGCCTCGTGCTCCCTCGCCCAGCGGAGCGCGTCCTGCAGCTCGTCGATCGACTCGCGACGGGCGAACCAGCGCGCGGGCCCACCCGTCCCGATCGTCGTGAACCGCGACAGCGCGACGTTCTCTTCACTCACGCAGCAGCCCCACCACGCGGTCGATGTCGCCCGCGCCGACCACGAGGAGCACGTCGCCGGGCCGCGCACGGCGCGCGAGCCGCGCCGCTCCCTGCTCGACCGTCGGCGTGTACGCGGCCAGCACGCCGCGGTCGCTGAGCGCGTCGACGACGAGCTTGCCGGTCACGCCCGGGATCGGCCGCTCGCGCGCGGGATAGACGTCGGTGACGGTGACGTCGTCGGCGGCGGCGAGCGCGTCGGCCAGCTCGCCTGCGAGATGGCGCGTGCGCGAATAGAGGTGCGGCTGGAAGAGGACGCGCAGCCGGGCATCGGGGAACCGCTCGCGCGCCGCGTCGATCGTGCGCGCGACCTCGGTCGGGTGGTGGCCGTAGTCGTCCACGATCGTGATCTCACCCTCGTGTACCTCGAAGCGCCTGCCCGTGCCACGGAAGCGGGCGAGCACCGGCGCCGCCTCGTCCCGCGGCACGCCCGCGAGCTCGAGTGCCGCGAGCGCCGCGCCCGCGTTCTCGCGGTTGTGCTCGCCCGGCAGCGCGAGCCCGCCGCCGTACGGCGGCGCATCGCGCACGACGCGCTCGACGGTCGCCGTCCAGCGCTCGAACTCGTCCTCGAGCTCCGCGAGCGACGTGAACTCGGAGTGGTGATCGAGCTCGACGTTCGTGACCACGGCGATCGCCGCGGGCAGGTCGAAGACGGTCCGGTCGGACTCGTCTCCTTCCACGACGAGGAAGCCGTCGCCGAACCCGGCGTTCGAGCCGAGCTGCGGGACGGGCGCCCCGATCAGCCACGCCGGGTCGTGCCCTGTCTCGCGCAGGACGTACGCGATCATCGCCGCCGTCGTGCCCTTGCCGTGCGTCCCGCCGACGACGATCGACGGCTGGCTCGAGACGAGCTCCCGGAGGAACTCCCTGCGCCGCATCCCGCCGACCTGCGGGTACGCCGACGAGACGACGACCTCCCAGCCGTCCGGCACCACGGGCTCCGCCGCGATCTCGATGCGCGTGTCGCGCAGCGGCTCCAGATAGACCGTGTCGACGCGATCCCACCCGCCGACCTCCGCCCCGTGCGCGCGCGCGAGCTGCGCGTACGCGCTCAGGCCGGCGCCGCCGATCCCGACGAACCACAGACGCCGTCCGTTCATCGAGTCGCCATCGCGACGAGCTCGTCCGCGATCTCCTCCGCGGCGTTCGGGCGCGCGACCCGCAGCATCGCCTCGCTCATCTTCGCGCGCCGCACCGGATCGTCGAGCAGCGAACGCACGAGGTCGGCCACGTCCTCGAGATCGAGCTCGCGCACCATGATCGCGCCGCCCGCGCGCACGAAGTGCTCGGCGTTCCGCGCCTGGTGGTCGCCGGTCGCGAACGGGTACGGCACGAAGATCGCGGGCCGCCCCGCCGCGGCGATCTCCCAGACGGTCGAGCCCGAGCGCGCGAGCACGAGATCGGTCGCGGAGATCGCCGCGCCGAAGCGGTCGGTCTCGGCGACGACGCGGTAGTCGTCGCGCTTCACCTTCCGCCGCACTGCGTCGAAGTCGCGCTTCCCCGTGACGTGGAGGATCGCGGGACCCGACCGACCCCACGTCTCCGCGACGAACTCGTTCAGCGCCTTCGCGCCGGCGAGCGCACCGAACACGCCGAGCACCGGACCCGCGGGCAACTCGAAGATCTCGCGCGCCTCGTCCTGCGGCACCGGCTTGGAGCCGGCGGGAATCGGCCGGCCGACGACGCGCGCCTTGCCGCCGTAGCGCGTCTCGATCGGGTACGCGAGGAACAGCCGCTGCGCGTACGGCGCGGCGAGCCTGTTCGCGAGGCCGAGGTGCGCGTCGGCCTCCGTGAGGGCCGTCGGAATGCGAAGCGTGCGCGCGGCGAAGACCATCGGCCCGGCGACGAACCCCCCGGCGCCGAGCACGACGTCCGGGCGGCGCGCGCGGAGGATCCGCCTGCAGGCGCGCGGCGCCGCGCCGGCGAGCACGAGCGAGCGCGCGAGCGCGAGGGACGGCCGCCGCGGGAACCCGCTGATGCGGAACGTGTCGAGCTCGTAGCCCGCTTCAGGAACCAGACGCGCTTCGACGCGATCCGGCGACCCGGCGAACGTCACGTGGACGCCGCGCTGCGTCAGTGCGTCCGCGACCGCGATCGCGGGCAGCACGTGTCCTGCCGTTCCCCCGGCTGCGATCAGGCACCGAAGCTGCCGCTGCACTGCCACGAGCAGCGATGTTAAGGAGAATCCCGACCCCGGCGAGGAGCACTACGAGCGATGAGCCGCCGTACGAGAGGAACGGCAGCGGAATACCGGTCAGCGGCGCGCTGCCCATCACGGCGAAGATGTTGATCGCGGCCTGCCCGCAGACGAGGACGGTGAGACCTGTCGCGAGCCGTTTGCCGAACGGGTCCTTGCACCGGAGCGCGATGTCGAAGCCCGCGTAGGCGAAGAGGGCGTACGCGCCGATCACCGCCGTCACGCCGACGAGGCCGAGCTCCTCGCCGATGTTCGCCAGCATCATGTCCGTGTGCGCTTCGGGGAGATAGAAGATCTTCTGGACGCCCTGGCCGAGGCCAACGCCGAAGATGTGGCCGGAGCCCATGCCGATCATCGCCTGGACGATCTGGAACCCGGTGCCTTGCGCGTCGTGCCACGGGTTGAGGAATGCGAAGAAGCGCGCGCGGCGGTACGGCTCCATCCAGATCGCGAAGGTGCCGAGCGCGCCCGCGATCCCCAAGGCGGCGCCGAGTGTCCGCCCGGGCGTGCCTGCCACGATGAGCATCCCGGTGAGCATCACCATCAGCGCGATCGCCGTGCCCATGTCGGGCTCGAGGATCAGCAGCACGCAGAAGACGGCGGCGAGCGCGCCGACGGGCCGCCACAGCTGACGCAGGTCCTGCGGCGCAGGGCGGCGGGACAGGTACGCCGCGGCCCAGATCGCAAGCGACAGCTTCGCGAGCTCCGACGGCTGGAACACGGCAGGGCCGAGTGAGATCCAGCGGCGCGCGCCGTTGATCGCGGGCCCGATCGCGAGCACCGCGACGAGGAGCCCGAGCGACCCCATGATCAGCGTCGGCGCAAGCGCCTTCAGCCGGCGGTAGTCCCAGCGCTGCGCGACGACCATGAGCACGATCCCGAGCGCCGCGTAGATCCCCTGGCGCTTCAGGTAGTAGCTGGGGTCCTTGCCGCCCACCGCCGCCGCGGCGGACGTGGCGCTGTAGACCATGACGAGCCCGAACGCGACGAGCGCGAGGGTCACCATGATCAGCAGCCTGGAGTCGAGCTCTCTGCGCTTCATCCCGGTTGGTTTCGCGGATGGGCGCCGGAGTCCTAGCGACGGGCCTTCCAAACGGCGGATCGTGGCGATGCACGGTAGGCCGGCGACAGTTCGAACTGGTGTCTGACACCTTGACGCGGCTTCGGTTCGAGTCGGCGCGTCGAACGGGTGTCAGACACCGGTACGGGCGGCCGGTAATCGCAAGGGTCAGGGTGCTTACGCGTGACTCGTCGCGAGCGCGCGAAATGCCTCGCCGCGTTCCTCGAAGTTCGCGAACTGGTCGTAGCTGGCGCACGCCGGGCTGAGCAGCACGACGTCCCCGGGCTCCGCGAGCTCCGTCGCATGCGCAACGGCGCGTTCGAGCGTCTCGTCGCGGAAGCCGTCGATCACCGCGCCGATCCGCCCTGCCTCTTCGCCGATCAGGTGCACCGAGCGGACGTTCGGGCCGAGCGCCGCGGCGAGCGGCGCGAAGTCCTCTCCCTTCGGCGAGCCGCCGAGGATCAGATGCACGGGCTCGTCGGCGTAGGCGGCGAGCGCGCGCAGCGCCGCCGCGACGTTCGTCGCCTTCGAGTCGTTGACGAAGCGGACGCCGTCGCGCTCGCCGACGAGCTCGAGCCGGTGCGGCACGCCGGGGAACGTGAGGAGCGCGGCGGCGATGTGCTCGTCCGCGATGCCGGCGGCACGCGCCGCCGCCGTCGCGGCTGCGGCGTTCTCGCGGTTGTGCGCGCCGCGGATCAGCGGTTCCGCGGGCAGCTCGTCGTCCGCGGCGAACTCGATCCCCGGCAGGCCCATGCTCCTCGGCACGACCTGCACGCGCGAGCGCTCGAAGATCCGCAGCTTGGCGTCGCGGTAGGCCTCGAACGACCCGTGCCGGTCGATGTGGTCCGGCTCGAGGTTGAGGAGCACCGCGACGTCGCACGCGAACGTCTCGACGTCCTCGAGCTGGAACGACGAGAGCTCGCACACGACCCACTCCGCCGAGCGCACCGAGCTGAGCGGCGTGCCCACGTTTCCCGCGACCGCGACGTCGCGGCCCGCGGCGCGGAAGATCGCACCGAGGAGCTCGGTCGTCGTGGTCTTGCCGTTCGTGCCCGTGACGCCGACGAACCTCGCGCCGGGCAGCTGCCGGAAGCCGAACTCGACCTCCGACCAGACCGGGATCCCCCGCTCTCGCGCTGCCGCGACGAGCGGCGCCTCACCCGGGACGCCGGGCGACTTGACGACGACGTCGATCCCGTCAAGCAGCGAAAGATCGTCTTCGTTCCCGAGCGAGCGATCGACCAGCACCGGCTCCTCGACACGCTCGGCGACGGCCCGGCCGGAACGCGCGAGTCCGTAGACGAGGACGCGCATCAGTGCGGGCGGATGTTCGGGTAGTACTTGTAGAAGAGCGCGAACCCGGCGGCGCAGAAGATCGCCGTGACGATCCAGAAGCGCACCATGATCTTCGTCTCCGACCAACCCTTCATCTCGAAGTGGTGCTGCAACGGCGCGATCAGGAAGATGCGTCGCCCCCAGTACTTGAACGAGAGCACCTGAAGCACGACGGAGAGCGCGACGACGGCGAAGACGCCGCCGACAAAGAGCAGCAGCAGCTCGACCTTCATCATGATCGCCATCGCGGCCATGCCGCCGCCGAGCGCCATGGCGCCGGTGTCGCCCATGAACAGCTCGGCGGGAAACGCGTTGAACCAGAGGAAGCCGATCGCGGCGCCGATCAACGCGGCGCCGATGAACGCGATGTCGAGGCGGTTCTCGATGCGGCCGTGCTTCGGCGTCGCCGAACGGATGAAGATCGTGACCGCCATCGCGGTGAACGTCGCGAGGGCGATGATCGACGTGCCGGCCGCCAGGCCGTCGACGCCGTCCGTGAGGTTCACGCCGTTCACCGCGCCGGCGATGATCAGGAACAGGAGCAGGTACCAGAACGGGCCGAGTGGGACCGCCCAGTCACCGATCGGGACGAAGACGCTGTGCGAGAGATGCTGGTGGTTCGCCGCGAAGCCCACGGCGGCCGTGACGAGGATGAGAAAGAACATCTTCCAACGACCGCGCAAGCCGAGCGAGCGCTGATGGTGCAGCTTGAGGTAGTCGTCGAGGAAGCCGATCCCGGCGCACGCGAGCGTCACGCCGAAGACCGTGAGGGCCGGCAACGTGAAGTCGGACAGCGGCAAGAACGCGAGCGCCGCGGCGAGCACGATCAGGAGCCCGCCCATCGTCGGCGTGCCCTGCTTCTCACGGTGGTGCGCGAGCCCCTCTTCGCGGATCTGCTGGCCGAACTCGTTCCGCCGCAGGAAGTTGATGAACGTCGGCCCGCCCAGGATCGCGATGATCATCGCGACGAGAGCCGCTACGAGGACTCGTGCCATCAGACGGAAAGGTTCTCCGCGACGACCGCGAGTCCCACCCCGAGCGAGCCCTTCACGAGGACCGCGTCGCCGGGCTGCAGCTCGGCGCGCAGGCGCTCCGCCGCGTCCGCGGCCGTCGGAACCCACTCGCCGCCGTATGCACGAGCGAGCTCACCGACCGCGATCACACGCTCGATCCCGAGCTCGCGAACGAGCTCGGCGATCTCCCGGTGGTACTCCGGCGCGCTCGGGCCGAGCTCGAGCATGTCGCCGAGGACAGCAATGCGCCGACGCCCGCCCGCCCGCACGACGAAGTGCTCGAGCGCGGCGCGCATCGAGACCGGATTCGCGTTGTAACAGTCGTTCAGGAGCACGCCGTCGCCCGGAAGCGGCCGCTCCTCCTCGCGGAACTTCGAGAACTCGACGTCGAGCCGGTCGGGCAGCGGGATGTCGAGGCACTCGGCCGCGGCGATCGCGGTGCGCGTGTTCAGCAATTGATGCTGCGACGAGTAGCTCGTCGCGAACGGGATCGGCGCGTCCGCATCGACGCGCTTGACGACGATGTCGGTCCGCCCGAGGTACGGCTCGAGCAGCGGCTCTTCCGGAACGACGGCGACGCCTCCCGCGGGCAGCGCCTCGACCAGCTCCGCCTTCGCGCGCGCGATGTTCTCGATCGAGCCGAGCAGCTCCAGGTGCGCCGGCCCGATGTTGGTGATCACTCCGACGTCGGGCTTCACGAATGATGCAAGCCACGCGATCTGGCCCGCTCCGCGCATGCCCATCTCGCTGATGCAGACCTCGGTGTCCTCCTCGATGCGGCAGATCGTTAGGGGGACACCGACCTCGGTGTTGTAGTTCCCCTCGTTCGCAATCGTGCGCCGGTGCGGCGCGCAGAGCGCGTAGAGGATGTCCTTCGTCGACGTCTTGCCGGTCGAGCCGGTGATGCCGACGATGCGCGCCTTCGACCGGTCGCGCACCTGGCCCGCGATCGCCGCGAGCGCCGCAAACGCGTCGGTCGGCACGAGCGCCGCCGCCGCGCCGCGCGCGAGCGCGTGCTCGACGAAATCCTCGCCCCCACCGACCGCGACGAACAGATCGCCCTCGGCGATCCGCCGCGAGTCGACCTGCATGCCCGTGACCACGTCGGCCCACGGCCGCGCGACGACGCGGCCGAGCGGCTCGAAGAGGTCGAGCTCGAGCGGGATCACGGGTTCCCGCTCCCGGGGCCGGCCAAGCCGGCCCTTTCGCTCTTGGGCGGCTCCGTCGAGCCGACGCCGCCGAGCGCCTCCCGCGCGACGGCTCGGTCGTCGAAGGGCACGTTCCCGCCGGCGATCTCCATCTCGGTGTCGGCGCCCTTGCCGGCGATCACGACGATGTCGCCCGGGCCGGCGTCCGCGAGTGCCTTCCGGATCGCGTCCCCGCGGTCGAGCACGATCTCCAGTGTGCCGTCGGCGACCTGCGCGGCGATCGCCGCAGGGTCCTCCGACCGGGGATTGTCGGTCGTGACGATCGCACGGTCGGAGTTCGCGGCCGCCGCGCGCCCCATCAGCGGCCGCTTCTCGCGGTCGCGGTCGCCGCCGGCGCCGAAGACGACCGTCAACCGCCCGTCGCCGAGCTCGCGTGCGGCCTGCAGCACGTTCGCGAGCGAGTCCGGCGTGTGGGCGTAGTCCACGATCACGGCGAACGGCTGTCCTGCCTCGACCGACTCGAACCGCCCCGGGACACCGGTGACCGATTCCACGCCGCGCGCGATCGCGTCCTCCTCGATTCCGAGCGCGCGGGCCGCAGCGATCGCTCCCGCGGCGTTCGCGCGGTTGAAGCGACCGCGCAGCTTGAGGTCGAGCGGAATCTCGTCGTCCGGCGTGAACGACCGCACATCGGGCAGCTCACGCGCGAGGCGTGCTCCCCACTCGTCGGCGACGTTCACCACAGCGCGGTCGGCCTGGTCGAATAGCGCGCGCTTCGCCGCGTAGTACTCCTCCATCGTGCCGTGGAAGTCGAGGTGGTCCTGCGTCAGGTTCGTGAAGACGAGAACCGCGAACCGCGTCCCCGCGAGCCTCCCCTTCGCACTCGCGATCGACGTCGCCTCCATCGCGAGCGAGCGGTCACCCGCGTCGACCATCTCGCGCAGGAGGCGCTGCAGGTCGATCGACTCGGGCGTGTTCAGCCCGGTCGGCCGCTCGGCTCCGCCGACGACGCGCCTGATGTTCGTCAACAGCGCGGGGCGGCGGCCCGCTGCGTCGAGGATCGCGTGCAGGAGGAAGGCGGTCGTCGTCTTGCCGTTGGTGCCGGTGACCGCGGCGATCTCGAGCTCGCTCGACGGGTCGCCGAAGAAGAGCGTCGACGCAGGCCCCATGGCCGTCCGGACGCTCGGAACGAGGAGCTGCGGGAGATCGAGGTCGAGCGGGCGCTCGACGACGAGCGCGACCGCGCCCGCGGAGACCGCAGCCGGCGCAAGGTCGTGCCCGTCGGCCGTCGCGCCGGGGATGCAGAAGAAGAGCGTGCCGGGTGTCACCGCACGCGTGTCGTAGGCGAGGTCGAGGATCTCGACGGACGGTGCGCCGTCCACCCCGAGGGAGGCCGCGAGACGCTGCAGGTTCATCGGAGGGAAACTAGCGGGGGCGGCCGAGGCCGCCCCCGCAGCAAGCGTCAGGCGGCCGGGACCGCCGAGGGCAGCTCGCCCTCGGGAGCCTCGGTGTGAGCGGGTTTC
>CAZDEX010000053.1:0-10511 GCA_964504405.1 uncultured Gaiellales bacterium
CGCAAGGAGTCGGTGGAGATCGCGCTCGTCGGCAAGTACGTGAAGCTGCACGACGCGTACCTGTCGGTGCACGAGGCGCTCAAGCACGCGGGCATCCACAACGGCTGCCGCGTGCACGTCCGATGGGTCGACGCCGAGGACATGACGCTCGAGGAAGCGCGCGCCGAGCTCGCGGGCGTGGACGGCGTGCTCGTCCCCGGCGGCTTCGGCTCGCGCGGGTGGGAGGGGAAGATCCTCGCCTGCCGCGTCGCGCGCGAGGACGGGATCCCGTACCTCGGCATCTGCCTCGGCATGCACGTCGCCGTGTCCGAGTTCGCGCGGCACGTGTGCGACCTCGACGGGGCGAACTCGACCGAGATGGACCCCGAGACGCCGTTCCCCGTGATCGACCTCCTGCCCGAGCAGAAGGAAGTCGAGGACCTCGGCGGCACGATGCGCCTCGGCGCGCAGGCGGTCGAGCTCGGCGGGGGCACGCGCACGCGCGACGTCTACGGCGGCGAGCCCGTGATCGCGGAGCGCCACCGCCACCGCTACGAGGTGAACAACGCGTACCGCCAGCAGCTCCTCGACGGCGGGCTCGTCGTCAGCGGAACGTTCCAGGAGGGTCGGCTCGTCGAGATCGTCGAGCTGCCCGACCATCCCTGGTTCGTCGCCTCGCAGTTCCACCCGGAGTTCAAGTCGCGCCCGACGCGGCCGGCGCCCCTCTTCCGCGAGTTCGTCGGCGCGGCGCTCGAGCGCTCGCGCTCGCGTTCCTACGCCGCGGCGCCGACGGAGACGTAGACCGGCATCCCCGCGACGCGCGTCGCGCCGGCGAGGTAGCGGAACTCGACGGTCGAGCCGTCCTTGCACTGCAATGTCGCGCTCCCGCGCTGGGCGCCCTCGGCGACCATCTCGTCCCACGGCCCGGCGGCTTCCTCCGGGCGGACGATGTCGACGACGCGCAGCTTCAGGAGCTCGTCCCGCGTGTAGCCGACGAGCTTGCAGGCGGCCTGGTTGACGGCCACGTAGCGCCCGAACTCGTCGGCGACGAAGACCGCAGCAGGGCCGTGCTCTACGGCCTCGCCGAGCAGTGACGCCTGGATCAGCGGTTCGGAGACCCCCATCTTCCAGCGCGAAGAACAGCAGGTTTTACACCTTTTCGCAACAGGAACCGGAAGGATCGGAGCGGGTGCGTAGCATCTGCCGTCGTGCCGCCCGAGGTTCTCGACCTGTTCACCGAGCTCGCAGCGGTCCCGAGCCCCCCGGGCGAGGAGCGCACCGTCGCGGACGTCGTCACCCGCTACCTGCGGGACTGCGGTCTCGCGGTGGACGAGGACGGCACCGGCCCGGAGGTCGGCTCCACCATGGGGAACCTCTATGCGCGCGTCGAGCCGACCGCCGAGGGCGAGCCGCTCTTCCTCTGCGCGCACCTCGACACCGTCCCCCCGACGGCCGCGATCGAGCCGGTCGTCGAGGACGGTGTCGTGCGCAATGCGGCCGGGACGATCCTCGGCGCCGACGACAAGGCCGCGGTCGCCGTCATGCTCGAGTCGACCCGGCGCATGCTCGCCGAGGGGCGGCGGCACGCCGGCATCGAGCTGCTCTTCACCGCGAAGGAGGAGGTAGGGCTCGTCGGCGCCTACGCGTTCGACCACAACCGCCTCCACGCGAAGGTCGGCTACGTCTACGACCAGGCGGCTCCGATCGGCGTCGTGATCCTGGGCGCTCCGTACTCGCAGTCGGTCGAGGTCACCTTCCACGGCCGCGCCGCGCATTCCGGCATGCACCCCGACGACGGGCGCTCGGCGATCGGCGCTGCGGCGCGTGCGATCTCCGAGATGCGGCTCGGCCGTGTCGACGACGACTCGACGGCGAACGTGGGGACGATCACGGGCGGGACCGCCACGAACATCGTCCCCGAGTGGTGCACCTTCGTCGCCGAAGCGCGCTCCCAGGACGAGCGCAAGCTCGCCGATCTCGTACAGGAGATGCAGGACGCGATCACCTTCGCCGCCGGTGTGTGGGAGTGCGATGTCGAAACGGTCGCACGCAAGAGCTACCGCGGCTACCGCTTCGCGAAGAGCGACCGCGCGGTCGCGCTCGCCGCCGAGGCGCTCACGCGCACGGGGCGCGAGGTGACATACGAGCTGTCGGGCGGAGCCGCCGACGCGAACGTCTTCAACGAGCGCGGACTGCAGTGTGTCAACCTTGCCAACGGCATGGCCGACATCCACACGCCGAACGAGCACATCACCGTCGCCGATCTCCAGGCGATGGTCGACGTGACACTCGCGCTCTTCGATGCCGCTCTCGCTTAGGCGCGGGCGCGTCACCCGCGTCGACGACGACCTGCACTGCGAAGTCGACGGCGTTCCGTGCGTCGTGTACGCCGACGTCACGGGGCATGTGGAGGAGGGCGACGAGGTGCTGGTGAACGTTCAGGCCCGCGAGCTCGGCCTCGGCTCGGGTGGCTTCGACGTGGTCTACGCGAACCTCACACGCGGGCTCGAGCTTCCACCCGACGACGACGCGCACGTGATGGCGCTGCCGTACGCACCCGGCCAGTGGGCGGTGCGGCACGCGGAGGAGGACGTCGAGCTGCCGCCGAGCCTCGACGGCATGCCCGTCGTGCTCTGCACCGTCCATTCGCAGGTCGCGCCGGTCTGGGCCGCGCTTCGCGAGCGCTCGGTCGCGTACGTGCAGGTCCAGGGCGGAGCGCTGCCGCTCGAGCTCTCCGACACCGTCCGTGTGCTCGACCCGCGGCTGCGCATCTCGGTCGCCCCGTGCTTCGGCGGCGACGCGCGGTGCGTCTCCGTGGCCTCGGCGCTCCTCTTCGCAGCGACGCGGGCCGACGTCGCAGTGTGCGCGGTCGGGCCGGGAATCGTCGGCACCGGGACGCGCTTCGGTCACGGTGCGGTCGCGCTTGCGGAAGCAGCGAACGTCGCGCTCGCGCTCGGCGGCCGGCCGATCCTCGCGGGCCGCTACTCGGAGCTCGACGACCGCGAGCGCCACCGGGGTCTGTCGCACCACACGGAGGCGGTGGTCGACCTCGTGCTCGGCGAGATCGACGTTTCCTCTCCGGAGGGCGGGGAGGGCTGGGAGCGGGCGTGCGATGGGCTCCCGCTCTCGCACATGGGGCGTCACGATCCCGCGCATTTCGCGGCCGCCTACGCCGCCGGTCGTTTGGCGTCCGCGAGGCTGCGGTAGGCGGAGTCGATGGAGGAACGCCGCCTCGGGCCCCTCGTCGGGCTCGGTACGTGGAACACCTTCGACGGCGACGCGGCACTCGCCCGCGACGTGGTCGAGGACGCTTTCGACGCGGGCGCCCGCCTCTTCGACACGTCGCCGATGTACCGCGGCGCGGAAGCCGCGCTCGCCGCGGGCCTCGACGGGCGCCGGAGCGAGGCGAACGTCGCGACGAAGATCTGGGCGACGTCGGTCGAGGAAGGTCGGGAGCAGTTCGCGGGCCAGATGCAGTGGTACGACGACCGCGTCGACGTTGAGCAGATCCACAATCTCCTGCGCTGGCGTGAGCACCTCGAATGGCTACGGGCAGAGCAGGACGCAGGCAGCATCGGCCGGCTCGGCGTCACGCACTATCAGTCGTCCGCATTCGACGCGCTCGCCGAGGCGTTGCGTACGCACTGGTTCCAGGTTCTGCAGGTGCCGTACAACCCGTGGGAGCGCGAATGCGAGGACGAGCTGCTGCCGCTCGCGGCCGAGCTCGGCGTCGCCGTGATCGCGATGCGCCCGCTCGGGGGCTCCGGCGAGACCCGGCGACGGCGTGTCGAGCTGACCGACGAGCAGCGGGCCGAGCTGGGAGTCGAGACGTGGGCGCAGGCGCTCCTCTCGTGGGCGCTCGCCGACGAGCGCATCGACGTCGTCATTCCCGCCACCTCCAAGCCGGAGCGCGCGCGGGAGAACGCAAAGGTCGTCGCGTTCACGCCCGAGCAACGCGCCCTCGTCGAGCGGCTCGCTCAGTAGAAGACGTCGGCGCGCACGCGGCCGAGCAAGTCGTCACCGTCGAGGTAGCGGCGTAGGTTCTGCGCGAAGCGCTCGACGACGCGCTCGTTCTCCTTGACGGACAGTGCAGCCGTGTGGGGGCTGACGATCACGTTGTCGAGCTCCCAGAGCGGACTCGACTCGGGCAGCGGCTCTTCCGCGAACACGTCGAGCGCCGCACCGCGGAGCTTCCCGGAGCGCAGCGCCTCGACGAGCGCGTTCTCGTCGACCACCGCGCCGCGTCCCACGTTGACGAAGATCGCGCCGTCCTTCATCCGGTCGATCGCGTCCCGGTCGATGAGGCCGCGTGTCTCGTTGGTCAGTGGGAGTGCGACCACGATGGCATCAGACTGCGGGATGAGCTCGGTCAGCCGTTCCGGCCCGTCGCTTCGGCGGATGCCTTGCACGCGCATCCCGAACGCCTCGGCCAGCCGCGCGACCTCGCGTCCGATCTCGCCGAGCCCGACGACGAGCAGCGTCAGCCCGCGCAGCTCGACGGTCGGATAGTGCTCCGCCCAGTTCTTGCCCGCTTTGTCGACCAGGAGCCGAGGGAGGCCCTTCGCGAACGCGAGGATCCCGAACAGGCTCCATTCGGCGAGCGGCGTCGCGTGGATGCCGGCGGAGCTCGCGACCGCGACGCGCGCGAGCTCTTCCTCGGACAGCTTCGCCGCTCGAAGCTGCTGCCCCGCGCCGGCGTACGTCGCTTGGAGGAATCGGAGGCCCGGCGCCGTTCGGACGACCCAGGCGAGCCCGGCGGACGTCTCGCCCGGAAATCCGAGGACGACTTCGGCGCCGCGGATCAGCTCGGTGAAGCGCTCTTCCTGCTCCTGGGTGCGTTCGAAACTCTCGTCGCCCGCATGGTCGGAGGGATAGCGCGGCGACGGAAGCAGCTCGGGCTCGAACGCGATGTCGAGACGATCGTCGATCGTGCGCAGACGTTCGACGAGCTCCGCCTCGAGAGGGGTTGCGATCACTACTCGGACGCGCCGCATCACGGCGTTCTACAGAATCGGTTCCCGTGAGCGACGAGACCCTCTACGACGGCAAGATCTTCGACGTCGTCCGCCGCAGGAACATGGACGTGGTGAAGCACGGCCCGGCGGTCGCGATCGTGCCCGTCGATCGCACCGGCCACGTCACGCTCGTGCGCCAGGAGCGCGTCGCGGCGGGCGGGCCGTTGCTCGAGGTGCCGGCGGGCGGGGTGGAGGAGGGGGAATCGCCCCTCGAGACGGCGAAGCGCGAGCTTCGCGAGGAGACGGGGCTGCACGGCGGCGACTGGGTCGAGGTGGCGACCTTCTTCACGACCCCGGGATTCGTCGACGAGAAGATTCACCTCTTCATCGCGACCGAGCTCGAGCAGGGGGAGGCGAGCCCCGAGGGCACCGAGGACATCGAGCTCGTCCGCGTGCCGCTCGCCGACGTGCCCGCCCTGGTCGAGGAGCTCGAGGACGGCAAGACCCTCGTCGGCCTGCTCTTCCTGCTTCGCGCACATCGGTAGGCTTCCGCCGCCATGAGGATCGGCGTCGCCAAGGAGATCAAGCCGGACGAGTACCGGGTCGCCCTCACTCCCGCGGGTGCGCTCGAGCTGATCAACAACGGCCACGAGGTCGCGATCGAGGCCGGCGCCGGCGTCGGCAGCTCGATGGCCGACGCAGACTACGAACGCGTCGGCGCGCAGATCGTCTCGGTCGACGACGTGTGGGACCGCTCCGACCTGGTGCTCAAGGTCAAGGAGCCGATCGCGTCCGAGTACGCGCGCCTGCGCGAGGGGCAGATCCTCTTCACGTACCTGCACATCGCGGCAGACGAGCCGTTGACGCGCGCGTTGATCGACTCGGGCACGACTGCCGTGGCGTACGAGACGGTCGAGGTGCGCGGCGGGCTTCCGCTCCTTGCGCCGATGTCGGAGGTTGCCGGACGGCTTGCGCCGCAGGCCGGTGCGTACTTCCTCGAGAAGCCGCTCGGCGGGCGTGGGCTCTTGCTCGGCGGCGTCCCGGGAGTCGCACCAGGCCGCGTCGTGATCATCGGCGGAGGCGTCGTCGGGTACAACGCCGCGGTCATCGCACTGGGCCTCGGCGCGCAGGTGACGATCCTCGAGCGCTCGATCGACCGCATGCGTCACCTCGAAGAGGTCCTGTCCGGCCGCGTGACGCTGCTCATGAGCTCGAGCCTCCAGATCGAAGCGTCGGTGTCCGACGCCGACCTCGTGATCGGCGCCGTGCTGATCCCGGGCGCAGTGGCGCCGAAGCTCGTGACGCGCGAGATGATCTCGCGCATGAAGGAGGGCGCGGTCGTCGTCGATGTCGCGATCGATCAGGGTGGCTGCTTCGAGACGTCGCACGCGACGACGCACGCCGACCCGGTCTACGTCGTCGACGGCGTGACGCACTACTGCGTCGCGAACATGCCGGGCGGTGTGCCGATCACGTCGACCAAGGCGCTCACGAACGCGACGCTTCCGTACGTCGAGGCGATTGCGAACCACGGCCTGCGTGACGCGGTGAACGCCGATCCCGCGCTCGCCAAGGGCGTGAACGCGATCGAGGGCAAGCTGACCTACGAGGCGGTTGCCGAAGCGCACGGCCTCGACTACACGCCGCTCGACGACGTGCTCCCGCTTTCCGCGGTCTAGGTCTAGGTCTCGAGGGTCGGCTCGGCCGGCTTCTTCTTGCGGCCGGGCGTCGGGCTGAGCCGCACGACGAGCCACGTCACGCCTGCCGCGAGACTGATCACGCAGGCGATGAAGAGGATGATTCCGAGCACACCTAGGACGTCGGCCACGTGCGTAGGATAGCCGCGTGCCTCGCGCCTGCGTCATAGTCCTCGATGCCGTCGGCGCGGGGGAGCTGCCCGACGCTGCCGAATTCGGGGATGAAGGGTCGAATACGCTCGTGAACGTCGCCCGGGCGGTGGGCGGGCTCGACCTGCCGACGCTCGAGGCGCTGGGGTTCGGGAACATCGAGCCGATGGAGGGTTGCGCGCCGCAGCCGGGCGCGCCGGCGATCGCCGGACGCCTCCTGGAGCGCTCGAAGGGCAAGGACACGACGACCGGCCACTGGGAGCTGATGGGCGTCGTGACGCCCACCGCGATGCCGACGTACCCCTTCGGCTTTCCCGACGAGGTGATCGACCCGTTCATGAACCGCACGGGCCGCGGCGTGATCGGGAACAAGCCCGCGAGCGGGACGGAGATCATCCAGGAGCTCGGCGAGGAGCACCAACGGACGGGGAAGTGGATCGTCTACACGAGCGCGGACTCGGTGTTCCAGATCGCCGCGCACGAGGAGACGGTTCCGCTCGAGGAGCTCTACGACGCGTGTCGGATCGCGCGGGAGATCCTCACCGGCAAGCACGCCGTCGGCCGCGTGATCGCGCGTCCGTTCAGCGGCTTCCCCGGATCGTACGAGCGCACGGCGAATCGCCACGACTTCTCGCTCGAGCCGAAGCGGCCGAACTACCTCTCGCTCGTGCGCGACGCCGGGCACAAGGTCTACGGCGTCGGGAAGATCGGCGACATCTTCGCCCACCAGGACATCGACGAGGAGTTCCACACCAAGTCGAACGTCGAGGGCATCCAGAAGACCGAAGAGCTTCTGCGCTCGGTCGACGACGGCCTCATCTTCACGAACCTCGTCGAGACGGACTCGTTGTGGGGACACCGCAACGACCCGGTGAACTTCCACCGCTGCCTGCAGGACTTCGACCGGCGCCTGCCCGACCTGCTCGACGCGCTCCGGCCCAACGACCTGCTCGTCCTGACGTCCGACCACGGCTGCGACCCGACGACGCCGTCCACCGACCACTCGCGCGAGCACGCACTCCTGCTTGCGTACGTCGAGGGCCGGAACGCAGCGGGGCGCGTCCACGAAGGTGGCGAGTTCGCCGATGTCGGCGCGACCGTGCATGCGTGGCTGGGTGGGAAGAGCGCACCAAAGGGCATTCACGGCACGCCGTTCGTCGAGGCAACGTGAGCGGTTCGCGCAGCGAGGAGTTCCGGCTCGACAACCCGATGCTCGTGCGCTGGGAGTTCGCGAGCGAGGAGCGGCTCGAGAAGCGGAACGCGATCTACCGGCGGCTGATCGAGGGGGTGAACGCGGAGGAGATGCTCTTCGAGGCGGTGAAGGAAGTCGCGCCCAAACGCTTCCTCGAAGTGGGATGCGGCGCCGGCGCGCTCTCCGCGCGCGTGGTCGAGGAGCTCGGCGCGGAGGTTGAAGGGATCGACACGTCCGAGCGGATGGTCGACCTGACGCGCGAGCGCGGGATCAAGGCGCAGGTCGCGGATGTGCAGGACCTTCCGCTCGAGGATGCGTCGTTCGACTGCGTGGCGGCGGGATGGGTGCTGTACCACGTGGCCGATCCCGGGCGTGCGATCTCCGAATGCGCGCGCGTCCTTCGTCCGGGCGGGCGGTTCGCCGCGGCGACGCTCGCCGACGAGAACATGAGCGACCTCTGGGACTTTCTCGGCTCGCCCAGAGAGCGCCAGCTGACGTTCTCGACGAAGAACGGCGCGGCGCAGCTCGAGCCGTTCTTCGAGCGGGTCGAGGCGCGGGAAGCCGAAGGGTTGATCGCGTTCACGTCGCCCGAGGACATGCGGCAGTTCGTGGCCGCGAACATGACGCGTGCGCACATGGCAGCGCAGGTTCGGAGTACACCGAGGCGGTGCCCGTGCGGACGCACCACACGATCTTCGTCGCGGACAAGGCGGCGTGAGGCGGCTCGACGATCCGGCGCTCGTCGCCGAGGAGTACGCGGATGAGACGAGGTTGCGGCGGCGCGCATCGGCCTACACGGGTGAGACGTCGGCCGAGGACGCGCGAGTCTCGGTCGTCGCCGCCGTCGCCGAGGCGGCGCCGCGCCGCGTCCTGGAGGTGGGATGCGGGTGGGTCGGGCTCGCCGAATGGATCGCGCGCGAAACCCTCGCCGACGTCGTCGCCACCGATCTCTCACCGCGCATGGTCGACCTGGCGCGCGAGCGCGGCGTCGACGCGTCGCGGACGTGCAGGCGCTTCCGTTCGAGGACCGCGTGTTCGACACGGTCGTCGCGGCATGGATGCTCTACCACGTCCCGGATCTCGATCGCGCGCCCGCCGAGCTCGCCCGTGTTCTGCGTCCCGGCCGGCTGGTCGCGGTGACGAACTCGCGCTTTCACCTGATCGAGCTGCTGAGCTCGTCGGCAGCGGGCCCTCGACGCTGTCGTTCGCACGCGAGACCGGCGAGGAGCTGCTCGCGCCGCGCTTCGCCCGCGTCGTCCGCCAGGACATCGACGGCGTCCTCGAGTTCGCCGACCGCGCCGCGGTCGAGGGGTACGTGCGCGCCTCAATCGCGATGTCGCCGTTCGTCGACAACCTCCCGGCTGTCGTCGACGAGCCGTTCTTCGCCCGTCGCGCGAACTCGATCTTCGTCGCGGAGAAGAGATGAGCTGGCTCACCGACAAGCACGAGGTGTTCGAGCAGTACGCCGACGAGGCGAACCTGCAGGCGCGCCAGGCGCTGTGGGCCGAACAGGAGGGCGACGACCCGAAGGAGATCCTCTGGCAGGCCCTCGAGGCGTGGCAGCCGACGCGCGTGCTCGAAGTCGGTGGGGGACAGGGCGAGCTCGCGGAGCGCATGCAGCGCGAGCTCGGCGCGCGCGTGTCGTTCGTCGACCAGTCGGCGCGCATGGTCGAGCTGGCGCGGGCGCGCGGCATCGACGCCCACGTCGGCGACGTCCAGGCTCTTCAGTTCGAGGACGGCGTGTTCGACACGGTCGTCGCTGCGTGGATGCTCTACCACGTCCCCGATGTCGACCGCGCCCTCGCGGAGACGGCGCGCGTCCTGACCAGGGGCGGCGCGCTGATCGCCGTCACGAACTCGAACCGCCACATCGAGGAGATCCGCGACCTCTTCGCCTATGAGCAGGGCGGCTTCGACATGACCTTCACGAGCGAGAACGGCGCGGAGCTGCTCAGCCGTCATTTCGCGGATGTCGAGCGCTTCGACGCGGTCACCCGTGCGATCGTCCGCGACCGCGACGTCCTCGTCGCCTACGGCAAGTCCGTGCCCCGCGTCGCGAACCAGGCGCCCGACGATGTCGAGCTGCCGTTCGTCGTCCACGGGCGCACGACGATCTTCGTGGCGACGACGTGATCCGGCCTTCTGAGCTGATCCAGCGCAAGCGCGACGGCGCGGAGCTCCCGTTGGACGAGCTAGCGGAGCTCGTGCTGGGTTACGCGCGCGGCGAGGTGCCGGATTACCAGATGGCCGCCTTCTGCATGGCGGTGTTCTTCCGCGGGCTGTCGCGCGCAGAGACGTTCGCGCTGACGGGTGCCATGGTCCGTAGCGGCGAGACGATCGACCTCGGCGCAGCGCTCGGACGAAAGGTCGTCGACAAGCACTCGACGGGCGGCGTCGGGGACAAGACCTCCCTGTCGGTTGGCCCGATCGTGGCAGCCTGCGGCGTCCCGCTCGGAAAGATGAGCGGGCGCGGCCTCGGCCATACCGGCGGCACGCTCGACAAGCTCGAGTCGATCCCCGGCTACCGCACCGAGCTGA
>CAZDEX010000054.1:0-10409 GCA_964504405.1 uncultured Gaiellales bacterium
CTAGGTCCGCGCCCCTTCCGACGCCGAGCCGACCGCGGCCGCGTACTTCGCGAAGACGCCCGTCGCGTAGCGGAGCGGCGGCTCCCGCCACTCGGCGGCGCGCCGCTCGAGCTCGTCTGCGGGCACCTCGACGTTCAGCTCGCGCTTCTCGACGTCGATCGTGATCGTGTCGCCGTCCCGCACGTGCGCGATCGGCCCGCCGCGGAACGCCTCCGGCGCGACGTGCCCGACCATCAGCCCGTGTGTCGCCCCGCTGAAGCGGCCGTCGGTGATCAGCGCGACCTCGTCGCCGAGCCCTTCGCCCACGAGCGATGCGGTGACGTGCAGCATCTCGCGCATGCCGGGACCGCCGGCGGGCCCCTCGTAGCGGATGACGACGACGTCGCCGGGCGCGATCGTGCGCGCCTTGACCGCGGCGAAGCACTCCTCCTCGGAGTTGAACACGCGCGCCGGCCCGCTGTGATGCAGGCGCTCGTGGCCCGCGAGCTTCACGACGCAGCCGTCCGGCGCGAGGTTGCCGCGCAGGATCGCGAGGCCGCCGCTCGTCTTCAAGGGCGCATCCCACGAGACGACGACGTCCTGGCCCTTGCGCTCGCGCGCGCCGTCTGCGACCTGCCGGAGCGACCGCCCGTCGACGCCGACCGCGTTTTCGTTCACGAGGCCGCCGCGCACGAGCTCGCGGGCGACCAGCGCGACGCCGCCCGCGTCGAAGAGATCCGTCGCGACGTAGCGGCCGCCCGGCTTGATGTCGGCGACGATCGGCGTGCGCGCGGAGATCGTGTCGAAGTCGTCGATCGACAGCTCGATGCCCGCCTCGGCGGCGATCGCGAGCAGATGCAGCACGCCGTTCGTCGAGCCGCCCGTCGCGGCGATCGCGGCGATCGCATTTTCGAACGCCTCGCGCGTGAGCACGTCCGACGGCCGCGTGTTCGACTCGACGAGCCGCATCGCGAGCTCCCCCGCCTTCACCGCAGCCTCGGCCTTGCCGGGGTGGTTCGCAGGCACCTCGTTCAGGCCGGGAGCGCTGACGCCGAGGAAGTCCAGCGCCGTCGCCATCGTGTTCGCGGTGAAGTGGCCGCCGCACGCGCCCGCGCCCGGGCAGGCGACGCTCTCGAGCGCGTGCACCTCACGGTCGCTGATCGTCCCGGCGGCGTGCGCACCGACCGCTTCGAAGACGTCCTGGATCGTGACGTCCTTGTTGCGGTAACGGCCGGCGGCGATCGAGCCGCTGTAGAGCACGAGCCCCGGCAGATCAAGACGCGCGAGCGCCATCACACCGGCAGGGATCGTCTTGTCGCAGCCGACGATGCAGACGATGCCGTCGAACAGATGCGACCGCGTGACGAGCTCGATCGAGTCGGCGATCACCTCGCGCGAGACGAGCGAACCGCGCATGCCGGTCGTGCCCATCGTCACCCCGTCGGAGACGGCGATCGTGTTGAACTCGAGGGGCGTGCCGCCTGCGCGTCGGATGCCCTGCTTGACGTAGCCCGCGAGCCGGCGATGGTTCAGGTTGCACGGCATCGTCTCGATCCACATCGTCGCGACGCCGATCAGCGGGCGCGCGAGATCCTCGTCGGTGAAGCCGGAGCCCTTGAGCATCGCGCGCGCCGGCGCGCGGTCGACGCCGTCGGTCAGCGCGGCGCTCTGCCGCTTCGCGGGATGGCTCGGGCCGTAGGCGCTCGTCATTCGGCGTAGGCTCCTTCCTGGGCGATCCGCAGGGGGAGCACCGTCGTGTTGTCGGAAACAGTTCTCCTGAGCTCGTCGACGACGTCGTCGGCGCGTTCCTTGCGCGCCCACACGACGACCGACGGGCCGGAGCCGCTGAGCGTGACGCCGACCGCGCCCGACGGCACGTGCGCGCGCAGCAACTCGAGGAGTGGCGCGTTCGACAAGCGGTAGGGCTCGTGCAGACGGTCGCCGAACGCATCGCGCAGGAGCTCGGCGTCGCCGGCGACGATCGCGGCGCCGAGCAGCGCTGCGGCGCCTGCGTTGACGGCGGCGTCCTCGTGCTTGATCGTGAACGGCAGCCCGTTGCGCGAGTGCTCGGTGTTCGTGCGCGTGTCGGGCACGGCGAGGATGGGCGTCACCGGCATGTCGGGTGCGATCCGCTTCGCGACAGGCTTGCCGTTCCGGCGCCACGCGATGCAGACGCCGCCGAAGAGCGCAGCCGCCAGGTTGTCGCCGTGACCCTCGAGCTGCTCGCCGAGCGAGAGCAGCTCGCCGGACGATACGTCGCGCCCCGCGACGGCGGCGCCCGCGACGAGCCCCAGCGCAATCGCGGCCGCACTCGAGCCGAGCCCGCGCTCGAGCGGGATGCGGTTGACGAACGAGAAGCGGCGGCCCTCGACCGGCGCGAACAGCCCGAACGCGCGCAGTGTCAGATGCGACTCGCCGCGCGGCAGCTCGTCCGCGCCCTCGCCCTGGATCTCGACGCCGGAGCCGGGCTCGATCGTGACCTCGTTCCAGAGGTCGAGCGCGGCGGCCGCGGCGTCGAAGCCGGGCCCCATGTTCGCGGTCGACGCAGGCGCGACCACTCTCAAAGCCCGCTCCGGAGCCGGCGAGGCCGGCACCTGCGCACTCCTTGTGAGGCTCCGTCGAGCCTACGCCTCATGCGAGCGCCTCGAGCACCGCATCGAGCGTCGGCGCGACGGTGTCCGCCGGGGGCTCGCCCACGGCTGTGGTGTCCTTGAGCCCGTGGCCGGTGAGGATCGCGACCTGCACGCCGTCGGCGACGCCGAGCTTGTCGAGCGCGGCAACACCTGCGGCGCTCGCCGGCTCGCAGAACGCGCCTTCTTCCTGCGCAAGCCGCAGCCATGCGGCGCGCAGCTCGTCCTCGCTCAGCGTGGCGACCTCGACGCGGCCTGCCGCGACGAGCTCGGCGACGCGCACGGCGTGCGCCGGCTCGCCGATCCGGATCGCGGAAGCCCACGTCGTCGCGCGGTCGGCCGCCTCGCCGACGACGATGCGCGTCGCGACGCCCGCCTCGGCGAAGCCGGCGGCGACGGCGGTGACGTTACCGCCCCCGCCGAACGGCAGCGCCACGACGTCCGGGACCGAGCCGAGCTGCTCGAGGATCTCGAACGCGACCGACTTCTGGCCCGCGATGCGGTCGGGATTGACGGAGTTGACGAGCACGAACCCCTCGCGCGCGCCCAGCTCGCGGCAGAGCCGGAGCGCGTCGTCGAACGACCCGCCGACCTCGAGCACGCGCGCGCCTGCCGCGCGCGCCTGCGCGCGCTTCGGGCCCGCAGTCGCACCCGCCGGCGTGAGCACGACCGCTTCGAGCCCAGCGCGCGCTGCGTAGGCCGCCGCCGACGCGGCCGTGTTCCCGGTCGACGCGCACACGACGGCGCGCGCGCCCGACTCGACGGCACGCTCCACGGCGACGACCATGCCGCGGTCCTTGAAGCTCCCGGTCGGGTTCAGCCCGTCGAGCTTGAGGTGCAGGCCCGGCGTGCGGCGCGCCTCGACGAGCGGTGTGGAGCCCTCGCCGAGCGACAGCCACGACGCGACCGCGGTCACGCCCATCCGAGCTCCGTGACGCCGCGATCCGAGACGACAGGAAGCGGCTGCGAGATCTTGTGCACCTCGGGTAGCGCGCCGAGCGCAGCCAGCGCATCGTCGAGCGCACCGGTGCGCGCCTCGTGCGTCACGACGTGGAGCGCGGCGCCGGTCCCGTTCTGGTGCTGGACGAGACGCGCGATCGAGATGTCGCGCTCTGCGAGGCCCTCGGCCACGCGGGCGAGCGCCCCGGGCCGGTCCTCGACGGACAACCTGAAGTAGAACGGGGAGCGCGAGTCGCCCGCGGGCAGCTTCGGCAGCTCGCGCCACGCGGCGTCGTTCTGCAGGAAGCCGGTGCGCATCGTGCCGATCACGCTCGTGATGTCGGCGATCACCGCGGACGCTGTCTCCGTGCCCCCGGCGCCCGGCCCCTCGAGCGTGATCTCGCGGATCGCGTCGCCCTGCAGCATCACCGCGTTGAACGCGCCGTCGACCTTCGCGAGCGGATGCTGCTTGTCGACGAGCGAGGCCTGGACACGCACGTCGAAGTGCCCGTCGACGAGACGCGCAGCGCCGACGAGCCGGATCACCATGTCGAGCTCGTCGGCGGCCGCGACATCGAGCGGGTCGATCGCGGTGATCCCCGAGTAGTCCACGTCGGCGAGGTCGACGCGCGAGTTGAACGCGACCGTCGCGAGGATCGCCATCTTCGCCGCAGCGTCCGCACCGTTCACGTCGTCGCTCGGATCGGCTTCCGCATAACCGCGCTTCTGCGCCTCGGCCAGCGCCTCGTCGTAGGTCTTGCCGCCTTCCATCTCGGTCAGCACGAAGTTCGTCGTGCCGTTGACGATGCCGAGCACGCGGTGGACGTTCGTGACGACGAGCGACTCGCGCAGCACCTTGATCACCGGGATCGCCGCGCACACGCTCGCCTCGAACCGCAGCTGCACGCCCGCGTCGGAGGCGGCGGAGAAGAGCTCGGCCGCGTGACGTGCGACGAGCTGCTTGTTCGCGGTGACGACGTGCTTGCCGCGCCGCAGGAGCTCCAGCACGAGCGTGCGGGCGGGCTCGACGCCGCCCATCACCTCGGCGACGACCGCGATCGAGGGGTCGTCGACGATCGCCGAGACGTCGTCGGTGAGCACGCCCGCGGCGGGCGGGTAGTCGCGCTCCTTCGCGAGGTCGCGGACGAGCGCCCTGACCACGCGCAGGCGGTGCCCCGTCGCGCGCTCGATGTCGTCCGCCTGCTCCGTCAGCAGGCGGTTGACGGACGAGCCGACGGTGCCGTAGCCGAGCAGGCCGACCGGGACGTCAACCGACGCCATGGACCTCCTCGACCCGCCGGTTCAGCTCGCGCAGGCGGGCCCCGACCTGCTCGATCTGCGTCTCCGCGAGCTTCGCCCGGTACCGCTCGAGGCTCGGCTGCCCGCGATCCATCTCGGCGATCCACTCGCGCGCGAAGGAGCCGTCGCGGATCGCGCCGAGGGCGGCGCGCATGTTCTCGCGGACGTGCTCGTCGACGATCTTCGGCCCCACGGCGTGCGAGCCGTACTCGGCGGTGTCGGAGATCGAGTAGTGCATGCGCTCGATCCCGCCCTCCCAGATCAGGTCGGTGATCAGCTTCAGCTCGTGGAGACATTCGTAGTAGGCGACCTCCGGCTGGTAGCCCGCCTCGACGAGCGTCTCGAAGCCGAGCTGGATCAGCTGAGTGACGCCGCCGCAGAGGACGGTCTGCTCGCCGAAGAGGTCGGTCTCCGTCTCTTCCTGGAACGAGGTCACGACCATGCCCGCGCGCGCTGCGCCGAGCGCTGCCCCGTAGGCGAACGCGAGCTCCTGGGCCTCGCCGCTCGCGTCCTGTGCGACGGCGACGACGGCCGGCGTGCCGTAGCCCTCCGTGTACAGGCGGCGGACGACGTGCCCGGGCCCCTTCGGCGCGACCATGATCACGTCGTGGCCCTCGGGCGGCGCGATCCGCTCGTAGTGCACGTTGAACCCGTGCGCGAAGAGGAGCGCCGCGCCGGGCTCGAGGTTCGGCTTGACCTCCTTCTGGTACAGCTCGGGCTGCGCGCCGTCGGGGACGAGGAACGCGACGAGCTGCGCGCCGCGCACTGCATCGGCGAAGGAGGCGACGGTCAGGCCCGCCTCTTCCGCCGCCGTGGCCGACGGACTGCCCTCTCGGAGCCCGACGACCACGTCGACGCCTGATTCGTGCAGGTTGAGCGCATGGGCGTGGCCCTGGCTCCCGTAGCCGAGCACCGCGACCTTCCCGCTCAGGAGGTCGAGGTTGCCGGTCTTGTGGATCTCTGCCACTTGGGTTCCTTTCAGACGCTGACGGTGAGGGGTTGTGACGTGCGGCCGTTCGCACTCGGACGGCGAAGGCCCACGCGGCCGGTGCGCACGAGCTCACGCACACCGTAGGGACGGACGAGCTCTTCGAACGCCTCGACCTCTTCGGGGCGTCCGACGAACTCGAAGGTGATGGCGTCGCGGCCGACGTCGGCGACGCGTGCGCCGGCGACCTGGCTGAGCGACATCAGCTCGGCGCGCTTGTCGGCGCTGACGCTGACGGTGAGAAGCGCAAGCTCCCGCTCGACGGCCTCGTCGGAGCGGAGCTCGGTGACACGCAACACATTGACGAGCTTGTGCATCTGCTTCTCGATCTGCTCGAGGGAATGCTCGCTGCAGTCGACGCGCAGGGTGAGTCGCGAGATGTCGGCGTTCTCCGTCGGCCCGACCGCGAGGCTCTGGATGTTGTAGCCGCGCCGCGAGAAGAGCTGCGACACACGCGCGAGCGCGCCGGGCGTGTTCTCCAGCCTCACAGAAATCGTGTGACTGCTCATGCGGGCACCGCCTCCCCGCCCGGCGCTTCGATGATGTCGACTGCCGCCGCGCCGGCGGGAACCATCGGGAAGCACTTCTCCGTCGGATCGCAGCGCACGTCGACGACGGCGCTGCGGCCGGCATCGAACGCCGCCGCGAGCGCGTCCTCGAGCTGGTCTTCGCTCTCGACGGTGAACCCGGCGCAGCCGTACGCCTCGGCGAGCTGTGCGTAGTCGGGCACCGCGTGCGTGAGGTGCGTCTGCGCGAAGCGGTTGTCGTAGAACATCTCCTGCCACTGGCGCACCATCCCGAGCCAGCCGTTGTTCAGCACGACCGCCACGACAGGCAGGCGCTCGAGCGCCGCTGTTGCGAGCTCCTGGCACGTCATCTGGAAGCAGCCGTCGCCGTCGATGCACACGACGGTCGCGTCGGGCCGCGCAGCCTTTGCGCCGATCGCGGCCGGCAGGCCGTAGCCCATCGTCCCGAGGCCGCCCGACGTGATGAACGAGCGCGGCTTGTCGCACTGGATGTACTGCATCGCCCACATCTGGTGCTGGCCCTCGCCGGTCGTCCACACCACGTCCTCGTCACGCGTGGCTGCGAGGTCGCTCAGCGCCTCGACGGCCGTCTGCGGCTTGTGCTCTCCGTCCGACTTCGCATAGCGGAAGGGGAAGCGCTCACGCCAATCCTCGAGCTGACGCAGCCACGGCCCGCGATCGGGAGCACCGTCTGCGGCTGCGGCGCTCACCTCCGCGGCGAGCTGCGCCAGCGCGAGCTTGAGCGGGCCGACGACCGGGATGTCCGCGTGGCGGATCTTCCCGACCTCGGCCGCATCGATGTCGAAATGGATCACTTTCGCGCCCGGTGCGAACGCCGACACCTTGCCGGTGACGCGATCGTCGAAGCGCGAGCCGAGCGCGATCACGAGATCGGCCTTGTTGAGTGCCCAGTTCGCGTACTTGGAGCCGTGCATGCCGGGCGCGCCGTAATTCAGCGGATGCGAATCGGGCAGCGCGCCCTTTCCCATCAATGTAACCACGGCGGGAAGGTGCGCCGAGTCCACGAGAGCTCGCAACTCGGCGCACGCGTCGGCGTTGAGCACACCGCCGCCGGCGTAGACGATCGGCCGCTGCGCCACGGCGATCGCCTGCGCCGCTTCCCGGATCTGCCGCGGGTGAACTTTGTGCGGCGGCTTCCAGCCGGGCAAGTCGACATGGTCCGGATACTCGAAATGGAATTCGGCTTCCTGCACGTCCTTCGCGATGTCGACGAGCACCGGGCCCTGGCGGCCGGTGCGCGCGATATGGAAGGCCGCCTTCATCACACCGGGAAGCTCCTCGACGTCCTGCACGAGCCACGAGTGCTTGACGATCGGCATCGTGATGCCGGTCGCGTCGATCTCCTGGAACGCGTCGGTCCCGATCAGGCTCGACTTCACCTGGCCGGTGATCGCGACGAGCGGCGTCGAGTCCATCCACGCGTCCGCGATGGGCGTGACGAGGTTCGTGGCGCCCGGGCCCGACGTCGCGATCGCGACGCCGACCTTGCCCGACGCCCGCGCGTAGCCGTCCGCCATGTGGCCGGCGCCCTGCTCGTGGCGGGCGAGCACGTGCCGCACGGTGGTGCCGCGCGCAATCGCGTCATACGTCGGGAGGATCGCTCCGCCCGGGATGCCGAACGCGACCTCCACGCCCTCCGCCTCGAGGGAGCGCAGGATCGCGTCGCTGCCGAGCATGCGCGTCAAGCCCACACCTCGTCGAAGTGATCGACGTCGGTGCGCGACTGCGGCAGCAGCTCGATCACCGCGTCGGTGAACGACTGCGTCTCGCGGTTCGTGCGACGCGACGCCGCCCCGACGGCACGCTCGAGCGTGCGCGAGGCGGACCGGCGCTTCAGGCCCTCGGCCAGCATCAGCGACGTGGTGAGCAGCATGCCCATCGGGTCGACGACGCCGAAGCCGGCGACGTCGTCGGGCTCGGACGAGCCCGGTGCGAAGACGCCGGGCCCTTCGTCGGGCAGCCAGGCATGGGCGACCGTCGCGTGCGAGCCGGCGAACGCGGCCGCGGCGTCGACGACTGCGCTGACGAGGTGCGCCTCGGTGACGATCACGTCGACGGTCTCTGGCTGTTCGCGCAGGCGGACGAGCGTCTCGCCGAGCTTCGCCTCCTCGACGACCATCCCGTTCCACTTCGCGCGCTCGCGCTCGATCGCGCCACGCCAGTCGCCGGACTCGCCGACGGACAGGATGCGTCCCCGGCGCGAAGCCGCGCACGCGAAGGCACGCGACACGGCCGTGTCGTTCGCCCACGAGCCGACAGGCCCGGCGACGATCAGGTCGCGCGTCGGCGTGCCATGCACCCGCGCGACGTGGCATGCGAGGTGCAGGTCGGCCTTCACCCCGTCGAACGCGGGCTCGTTCGGCGACGCGACGAGAATTGCGTCTGCGCCGCGGTAGCCGGCACGCGTTGCCGCGGGGAGCGGATGGCCGGAGCGCGTCACGCCCTCTCCGGCAAAGGGCAGGTGGACGTCGTCGAGCTCGAGCCCGTGCAGCTTCGCGACGCGGTCGAGCGCACGCGTCGCGGCTGCCATCAGCTCGGGGCCGACGCCGTCGCCTGCAAGACAGGCGACAGTGTTCATGCGCGAACCTCCTGGAAGACATCGTCGAGGGAAACGGGCACGCCGAGGTCGGCGAGCTTCTTGAAGCGGCGGAATGCAGCGTCGACCTCCGGCTTGTCGAGCGAACGGCCAGTTTCGACACACGCGCGTGCGAAGGCGTGACGGCCGGAGTGCTTGCCGAGCGGCAGCGTCATCGCCGTGCCGAGATCGGCGGGATCGATGATCTGGTACGTCCCTGCATCCTTGAGCATCCCGTCCTGGTGGATGCCGGCCTCGTGCGCGAACGCGTTCGCACCGACGATCGGCTTGTTCGGACCGACGGGATAGCCGGTCAGCTCGGCGACGAGCGACGAGGCGTTGCGGATCTCGGACGGGTCGATCGCAGTGCGGGCGTCATACGCGTCGCCGCGGACACGCAACGCCATCACGATCTCTTCCAGCGACGTGTTGCCCGCGCGCTCGCCGATGCCGTTGACGGTGCACTCGATCTGCGTGACGCCGGCCTCCACGCCGGCCAGCGAGTTCGCAACGGCGAGGCCGAGGTCGTTGTGGCAATGCGCCGAGAGCGTCACGTCCGCGAGCTCCGGGACGCGGCTCACCATCTCCTTGAACATCTGCGCGTACTCCGACGGCGTCGCGTAGCCGACGGTGTCCGGCAGGTTGACGATCGTCGCGCCGGCCTCGACCGCCGTGCGGCAGACCTGCGCGAGGTACTCGCGATCGGAGCGCGTCGCGTCTTCGGCCGAGAACTCCACCTCGTCCGCGCGCTGCGCGGCGTACCGCACCGACCACTCGACACGCTCGAGCACCTCGGCCGGAGTCATGTTCAGCTTGCGCGCCATGTGCAGCGCGCTCGTCGCGATGAAGATGTGGACGCGCGACCGCGGCGCGCGGCGAAGCGCTGCGAGGGCCGCGTCGATGTCCTGGGCGGTGGGGCGCGCGAGCGACGCCACCGTCACGGTGGACACCGCCTCCGCTGCCGCTGCGACGCCTTCGAAGTCGCCGGGCGACGACGCGGCGAAGCCGGCCTCGATGACGTCGACCCCCAGCCGCTCGAGCACCGCTGCGATCTCGCTCTTCTCGTTCGGGCGCAGCGCGATGCCCGGGGACTGCTCGCCGTCTCTCAATGTCGTGTCGAAAATCTCGATCCTGCGCACTCTCACTCAGCTCCTCAGTCGGGCCCGCTCAGGTTGCGGGCGCACTTCTTCCGTCTGACGTCGGCGTGTGCGGCGTCTAACGGCCGCGTGAGTGCGTTCTCCCCCTAGAGGGGGAGAATGAGGATGACCGTAATAAGAACGAGGGCAAGCGTCGCCGGCGCAGAGGTGCGCACGGCGTCGACAAAGGTGCCCTGACGAGTCATCTGGAACCCAGTGTGCACACGTGTGCGTGCGTTGTCAAGCTTCAGAACTTGAAGTGAGCAACGGTCAGGCGCGCACCGCGCCACGCGCGGGCGGGAACTTCCGGGCCAG
>CAZDEX010000055.1:0-7020 GCA_964504405.1 uncultured Gaiellales bacterium
GGCCGAACCGCGCCGAGCACCTCGACCCGATCATCGAGGCGCTCGAGCTGGTGCGCTCATGAGTCGCGTCCGCGTGCTCGACGAAGAGGTCGTGCGGCGGCTGCTGCCGATGGACGAGTGCATCGAGGTGATGGCCGGCGCGCTGGCGTCGCTCGCGCGCGGCGAGGTGCACAATCCGCTCCGCTTCGTCGTGCGCCCACCGGAGCAGGCGAGCCTGCTCGGGTTGATGCCCGCGCACCGCGGCGGCGACGATCCGCTCTGGGGTCTGAAGACGGTTGCGATCTTCCCGTCGAACGCCGAGCGCGGGCTCGACCTGCACCAGGGCTTCGTGGCCCTCTTCGACGGCGAGACCGGCGAGACGCGCGCGATCATGAACGCCGGCGGGATCACCGCCGTGCGCACTGCTGCGGTGTCGGGTGTGGCGACGCGGCTCCTCGCGCGCGACGACGCGCGAACGCTCGCGATTCTCGGCGCAGGCATTCAGGCGAAGGCGCACCTCGAGGCGATGCAGGCCGTGCGTGAGTTCGATCGCATCGTCGCGTGGTCGCGCAGCGGGCGCGTGCTCGAGGGCGCAGAGAACGTCGAGCGCGTCGAGGATGCGGTGCGCGACGCCGACGTCGTCGTGACGGCCACCTCCGCCGCGCACCCGATCGTCGAGCGCGCGTGGTTCAAGCTGGGCGTCCACATCAACGCGGTCGGCTCGAGCATCCCGTCGACGCGCGAGCTCGACACCGAGACCATGCGCGATGCCGCCCTCTTCGTCGACCGGCGCGAGTCGACGGTCAACGAGTCCGGCGACTTCCGCATGGCGGAGCTGCCGCCCGAGCACATTCGCGCGGAGATCGGCGAGCTGCTGATCGGCGCGGGGGAGGGCCGCCGCTCCGACGACGAGCTGACGGTGTTCAAGTCCCTCGGCCTCGCCGTCGAGGACCTCGCCGCGGCGGAGCACGTGCTGCGCCGCGCGGAAGAGGAGAACGCCGGGACGGTGGTGTCGCTGTGATCCCGGTCGAGGAGATCCGGCGGGCGCGCGACGTGCTGGAAGGCGTCGCCGTGCGCACGCCGCTCGTGCGGCTGGACGCAGTGTCCGACGCGGAGATCTGGCTCAAGCTCGAGGTGCTCCAACCGGTGCGCTCGTTCAAGATCCGCGGCGCCGGCAACGCGGTCCTCCAGGCGAGCGACGAGGAGCTCGCGGGCGGCGTGTTCACGGCGAGCGCCGGGAACATGGCGCAGGGGCTCGCATACGCGGCGCGCCTCCGGGGCGTGCCCGCCACGATCGTCGCGCCGGAGCATGCTCCGCAGACGAAGGTGGCCGCGATCGAGCGGTACGGCGGCCGCGTGATCAAGGTGCCGTACGACGAGTGGTGGAACGTGCTCGTGACCGGCGAGTCGGAGCACACGAGCGGGCTCTACATCTCTCCGGTCGACAACGACCGCGTCATGGCGGGCAACGGCACGATCGGCCTCGAGCTTCTCGAGCAGCTGGGGGACTTCGACGCCGTCGTGGTGCCGTACGGCGGCGGCGGTCTCCTGTCGGGGATCGCGAGCGCGGTGAAGGCGGAACGGCCGGACGTGCGCTTCTACGCGGCCGAGCCCGAGACCGGCGCGCCCGTCGCGGCGACGTTCGCCGCGGGCGGCGAGCCGACCGAGGTCGAGTACGCCGCATCGTGGATCGACGGCTCGGGCAGTCGCGCGCTGCTGCCGCGCGTGTGGGCGCATGCGTCGGAGCTGCTCGAAGGCGCCTTCGCCGTGCCACTCGGCGAAGCGGCCGGCGCGCTGCGGCTGCTCGCCGAGCGGACGCGCGTGATCGCCGAGGGCGCAGGTGCGCTCTCGACCGCGGTTGCGCTCTCCGGCCGGGTCGACGCGCGCCGGATCGTCTGCATCGTCTCGGGCGGGAACATCGACCAGGCGGTGCTCGCGCGCATCCTGCTCGGAGAGACGCCGTGAACGTGGAGGCGGTGAGGGAGCGGTTCTCCTCGCTGCAGAAGGGCTTCGCGTTCTTCGACGCGCCCGGTGGCACGCAGGTGCCCGACGAGGTCGGGCAGGCGATCGCGAACGCCCTCAAGGAGGCGTCGGGCAACCTCGGGGCACCGTACGCGACGGGGCGCGCCGTCGAGGCGATCCTCGAGCGCGCGAAGGACGACGCGGCCCGCTTCCTCGGCTGCGCGCCCCCGGAGATCACCTTCGGAATGAACATGACGACGCTCGACTTCGCGCTCTCGCGAGCGGCGGGACGGGACTTCGCGGCCGGTGATGAGATCGTGACGACGCAGCTCGATCACGACGGCGGCGTCGCACCGTGGGTCGAGCTCGCCGCCGACAAGGGCCTCGAGGTGCGGATCGCCGCCGCGACCGACGAGCTGACCGTCGACTACGACGACCTCGAGCGGCAGCTGTCGAAGCGCACGCGCATCGTCGCGTTCGCACTTGCGTCGAACGCCACCGGCACCGTCGCCGATGCGAAGCGCATCTGCGCGCTGGCACGCGACGCAGGCGCGATCTCGTGGGTGGACGCGGTCCACTACGCGGCGCACGAGCCGATCGACGTGCGCGACCTCGGCTGCGACGTGCTGCTCTGCTCGCCGTACAAGTTCTGCGGCCCGCACCTGGGGATCGCATACGTGCGCGAGGAGCTGGCGGCGATGTGGCGGCCCTACAAGGCGCGCCCGTCGAAGCTGCGCTTCGAAACCGGAACGCTGCCCTACGAGCTGCTGGCGGGATTCAGCGCGACGATCGCGTACCTCGACTCGATCGGCGGCATCGCGGCCGTGCGCGACTACGAGCGCGAGCTCGGAGAGCGGTTCGTCGCGGGGCTGCCGGACGGCGTCACGCTGTACGGGCCGCAGGGGATGGACGGGCGTGTGCCGACGTTCCTCTTCAACGTGGACGGAGTGCATGCCGACGACGCCGCGCACCGTCTTGCCGAGCGCGGCATCGGGCTCTGGTACGCCGACAACTGGTACTGCGTCGCGCTGGGCCCGCGCCTGCCCGAGCAGTCCCTCCGCGCGGGCATCGCGCACTACAACACCGCCGAAGAGGTCGACCGACTGCTCGCGGAGCTGGCGGCGCTCGCCTAGGAGCTTTCCTTGGCGCGCGGATCGAGCAGGGCGACGAACTCGCCGGTATCGCCGCGCTTGCTCACGACCCAGTAGCCGTCGTGGCGCTCGATCACGTCCTCGATCTCGGGCAGCGCGTGGTCGGGAACGATCGCGAACCATTCGCCATTGCTCCGCACGTGCTCGTACTCCTCGCGGGTCAGCTCGATCTTGAACGTGCAGTTGCCGTTCGAGCACTCGCACAGGTATTCGACGGCTTGCTGAGCGCCGTGCCCCCAGACCTCGGCCTGGTCGTTGATGCGCTCGTTGACGTCCCGGAAGAACGCCTCGTTGAGCGCGAGCTTTCTGGCCCTCTCATCCATCGCTGCGTGGTTGAACGGCGCTCACGGGTGCCACGTTACGGGTCCGCACACGCCGGGAACCCGCCGGGCATGGCCGGCGACCCCCCGTGTCGCGTCCTCCTGGCCGAGGACGAGCCGAAGCTCGCACTCGCAGTGCAGGCGCTGTGCGAGACGCAGCCTCATCTCGAGATCGCGGGAGTCGTGGCGACGGGAGAGGCGGCGCTCGAGGCAATCGGCACGACTGCGCCCGACGTCGTCGTGCTCGACGTGCGCCTCGAGCGGAGCGACGGGATCGAGGCGGCGCTTGCGATCCGGGCCGCGTTCCCCGCGGTCGGGGTGGTCATCTACTCGGGCGACGAAGGCGACGTGGGCCGCGCCCGCTCGCACGGCTTCGAGCAGGTGCTCCTCAAGGGCGCGATGACGCACGAGCTGATCACGGCGATCACGACCGCCTACGAGGGCTCTTCGCCGAGCCACGTCTGATCGACATCCGGCTTCGGGCCTCACGCGCCCGGCGTGACGAAGATGGTGCTAGAACGCGAACGCCCCGCGATCGACCTCACGCGACGGGCGCGCGCGCCGCGGCGAGAGCAGCGCGAGGGTCGAGACGGCTTTTTCGATCTGGTCGGGCGGCAGGCTGAACGGCAGACGCAGGAAGCGCTCGAAGAGGCCCGCCGCGCCGAAGCGCGGACCGGGGGTCAGGTACACACCGTGCTCGCGCGCCTCTACCGACAGGCTCGTGCTGATCGAGCCCGGTAGCTCGGCCCACACGAAGAGGCCTCCGCCCGGCCGCACGTAGCTCCATGTCGGGAGGTGCTCGTCGAGCGCGCGCAGGAGCGTTGCGAGGCGCTCGCGCCGGAGGATCCGCCGCTCGCCGATCACCTCGTCGAAGCGCTCGAGGGCACGCACCGCGACGAGTTGCTCGAGCACGGGGCTTGCGAGGTCGCTGCCCGCTCTCACCGCGGCGAGCCGCTGCACCACGGCCGGGTCGGCTCGCACCCAGCCGATGCGCAGGCCGCCCCAGACCGACTTGCCGAGTGACCCGAGCGTGATCGCGTTCGGTGAGGCGGCCGCCATCGGGGGCGGAGGCGCCTGCCCGTCGAGGCTCGACTCGGCGAACGTCTCGTCGATCACCGCGACGATGCCGGCGCGGAGGAGCACGCGGCTCGCGCGGCGTCGCGTGTCCGCGTCCATCAGTGCACCCGTGGGGTTCTGGTAGTCAGGCACGAGGTACGCGAGCGCGCTCTGCGAGTCGCGCGCGGTCGCTTCAAGCGCATCGACGTCCCAGCCGTCGGAGCTGACCGGCACCGGATGGATGCGGATCGCGGAACTGCGGAGCGCGTCGAGTGCGGCCGGATAGCTGGGCATCTCGGTGATCGCGTGCTGGCCGCGGCGCAGCAGCCCGCGGATCACCAGGTCGAGTCCGTGCAGCGCGCCGCTCGTGACGAGGATCTGCTCCGGGGCGGTGGGGAGGCCGCGGTGCGTGTACCGCCTGGCGATCGCGCTGCGCAGGACGGGGAGCCCGAGCGGCTCGTACCCGTGATGGTCGAGCCAGCGCGGAAGCAGGGCGGTCGCTTCGGCGACGAGGTCGGCGAGGACGGGAGGCGCGGTCAGCGCGGCGATGCGCATGTCGATCCCGTCTCGGTGAAGCGGGCCGTCGGGCGCAGCGCGGTGGCCGGCGGGGAGCGCGACCCAGCTGCCCGCGCCCCGGCGGCTCACGAGGTAGCCCTCGGCGCGCAGGCGGTCGTACGCGGCGGTGACCGTGGAGCGGCTCACCTCGAGCGCGCCGGCGAGCGCTCGCTCGGGCGGCAGCCGGGTGTGCAGCGGGATCAGGCCGTCGAGGACGAGCGAACGGAGCGTGGCGGCGAGCCGCGTCTGGGCGGGGCCCTCCTGGCGCCACTCGCCGAGCAGGCGTGCGACCTTCGCTGCACCGGTCGTGTCCACGGTCCAGTCCTACCAGATTGGCCTGAAATGGAACAGGCCATTGCCTGCATGATGGGGCGGTGGTCGCGCCGCCTCGCCCCCGCAGGCTCGTGCAGCTCTATGCGGGGCTCGTCCTGTACGGCGCGAGCGACGGGATGATGCTCCTCGCGGGCCTCGGCGTCGACCCGTGGGACGTGTTCCAGCAGGGCCTCTCCCGCCGCCTCGGCCTCGGCGTCGGCACGTGGGCGATCATCGTCGGCGCCGCCGTGCTCGTCTTCTGGGTGCCGCTCCGCCAGCGACCGGGATTCGGCACGCTCAGCAACGTCGTCGTGATCGGCGCGACGATCGACGTGGTGATGGCGCTCGCTCCCCCACCGCACGGTCTCGCGCTGCGTGCGGTGCTGCTCGTCGGCGGTGTCGCGCTCAACGGCGTCGCGACGGGCGCGTACATCGGTGCAGGTCTCGGGCCCGGCCCGCGCGACGGGCTGATGACGGGCCTCGCGCGCCGCGGGCACTCGATCCGCCTCGTGCGCACGGGCATCGAGCTGGTCGTCCTCACGAGCGGCTGGTTTCTCGGCGGGACCGTCGGGCTCGGGACGGTGCTCTACGCGCTCTCGATCGGCCCGCTCGCGCACGTCTTCATTCCGCTGCTCGCGATCGACCCAAAGGAAAAGCCCCGCGCTGCGGGGCTTTTCGCGATGGAGCCAGGCGGGCTCGAACCGCCGACCTCCTGGGTGCGATCCAGGCGCTCTCCCAGCTGAGCTATGGCCCCGGGAGCGGTGAACAGTGTAGCGAGGCTCCGAATCGGCGCTCGGCATGGCGCGGCTTTACCTCAGCCTGACGCACCCCTCACCGCTCCTTCCCCGTTCGCGGGAACAGAAGGGGAAATCGGAAAAGGGGGTCACCGTGAAGTTCAAGCAACTCCTGCCGCTCCTCGGGGCAGGGCTCGTGACGGTTCTCTGCGTTGCCGGGCTTTCGCAGGCCAAGAGCAACGCCGCCCCGGTCAACACGGTCGAGCCGATCATCTCCGGCACCGCCAAGGAGGGGAACACGCTCACGGCTTCGACCGGGACGTGGACCAGCTCCTCGACCATCACGTACTCGTACCAGTGGCTCCGCTGCGATGCGAAGGGCCTCGGCTGCTCGAACATCGGCGGGGCGAACACCATGCATTACCAGCTCAAGAACGCCGACGTCGGTCACACGGTGCGCGTTCGCATCACCGCGAAGAACGCCGACGGCTCGGCTCAGAAGGACTCGAACCCGACCGATGTCGTCGCTCCGAAGGGGTCGCCGGCGCCTCCAGTCGTCAACGGCTGCCCGGTGGGCACCGGCCCGCTCGACGTGTCGACGATCTCGCCGCCCGCCCGGCTCGCGATCGACGGCCAGGCCGTCACGCCGACGACCATCTCGAAGGCGTCGACGAACAGCATCACCATGCGGTTCCACGTGTCGGCCTGTAATGGCCGCCCGGTGTCCGGTGCGCTCGTCTACGCGACGGCCGTCCCGTTCAACCAGTTCTCGATCGCCCCGGAGACCCCCACGGGCGCCGACGGTTGGGCGACGCTGACCGAGAACCGGCAGCAGGGCTTCCCGGCCTCGCCGAGGCAGCAGCTGCTCGCCGTGTTCGTCCGCGCTCGCAAGTCGGGCGAGAGCCTCGTCGGGGGCGTCTCCACCCGCCTGCTCGTGTCGTTCCCGGTCAC
>CAZDEX010000055.1:7030-10395 GCA_964504405.1 uncultured Gaiellales bacterium
CGTTACCACATGGGGTGCGCGCCCCGGCCCCGCCGCCGCCGCCGCGGCCGCCCAGCGGTACAGGTGCTCCGGTCGGCCGGCTGCGCCGTAGCGCAGGGAAGGTCGACCGTGCCGACGGTCGCAGGTAGTCGAGGTAGCGGCGGGCGCGGCCGCGGCTGATGCCGGCCAGGTCTGCGACCTCGGCGGCGGTGAGCGCCCGCGGCGCATCGCGCAGCGCCTCGACGACGAGCCCGAGCGTCGGCGCGGAGATGCCTTTCGGCAGTCCGTCGCCGCCCTCGGCGCGCAGCAGCGAAAACAGCTAGTCGACGTCGCCCCGGTTCGCTTCGCGCATACGCTCGAGACGGCGCTTCAGCGTGGCGTACCGCTCGCGCCGCTCCTGGAACGCGTTGAAGAGGAACGGTTTCACGAGGTAATGCAGGAGGCCGCCCTGCATCGCGCCACGCAGGGTCTCCACGTCCTTCGCTGCGGTGAGCGCGATCACGTCGACCGGCGTGCCCGAGGTGCGCAGGCGCCCGATCACCTCGAGCCCCGTCATGTCCGGCAGGTAGATGTCGAGGAGCAGGAGATCGGGTTGCGTGACTCTGACCATCGCGAGCGCCTCGACCCCCGTGTGCGCCTCGCCTACGACGGCGAACCCGGAGAGGCGCTCGGTGTAGGCGCGATGCACCGAGGCCGACATGAAGTCGTCGTTGACGGTCAGCGTCCGGATGGGCGTCACGGGACGACCTCCTGTGCCTCGACGAGGAACGCGGTGAAGACTTCGCCCTCGTCGTGCTCGAGTCGGATGGAGCCGCCGCGCCGGCGCACCGTCTGGCTGACGAGCGCGAGCCCGAGGTCGCGGCGCGCGCGTCATCGCGGGCAACGCGGGTGCCGGCGCGGTCTTTTGGCTGCTGAGCGGGCTGCTCGCCGCGACCGCGGTCGCCGTCGGGCGCGAGGGCTGACCTCCCTACGATACGACCGTGCGCGCGGTCGTCCTCGACTCCGACGGGCTCCCCGAGCTCGTCGAGGTGCCCGAGCCGTCCGGCCCGGGCTTGCTCGTCCGCGTGCTGGCATGTGGGCTCTGCGGATCCGACGTCGAGAAGCTCGGACGCGCGCCTGCGGGCACGGTGCTCGGCCACGAGGTGGCAGGCGAGCTGGAGAACGGCGCGCGCGTGACGGTGATGCATCGCGTTCCCTGCGGGACGTGCGAGCGCTGTCTCGCCGGCCACCAGTCGACGTGCGGCGAGTTCCGCGAGCTGCGCATCGCGCCGGGCGGGTTCGCCGAGCTCGTGCGCGCGACGCACTGCGTGCCGCTGCCGGACACGCTCGGCGAGCTCGACGGCGTGTGGATCGAGCCGCTCGCGTGCGTGCTGCGCGGTGCCGACGCGGTGCCGCGCGGACGTGTGCTCGTCATCGGCTGCGGGGCGATCGGCCAGTTGTGGATCCAGGTGCTGCGGCGTCGCGGCGACGAGGTCGTCGCCATCGACCCGCGTCCGGGCCGGCTCGCCGTCGCGCACATGCTCGGCGCCGAGACCGGCGACGTCGACTCGGCGGACGCGGCCGTGCTGACCGCGCACGCTGGGATCAACGATGCGCTCCACCGCTTGCAGCCCGGCGGGACGCTGCTCGTGTTCGCCGCGCCGGAGGAGGAGGTGCCAACGACGCTCGACGCGGTGTACCGCAAGGAGCTGCACGTCGTGGGCTCGCGGTCCGCGACGCCCGCGTACTTTCGTGACGCGGTCGAGCTCCTCCCGACGCTCGTGCTTCCGGAGGTGACGACGCTGCCGCTCGACCGCTTCCTCGAAGGCGTCGAGCTCTACCGCCGCGGCGATGCCCTCAAGGTCGTCTACACGCCGTGAAGGCGGCCCGGCTGTACGCGCCCGGCGACCTGCGCGTCGAGGATGTCCCGCGCCCGGAGCCCGGCCCGGGCGACGTGCTCGTCGAGATCGAGGTCGCGCTCACCGACGGCACCGACCTGAAGACGTTCCGTCGCGGGCATCCCGTGCTCCTCAAGGAGTCGCCGGCGCCGTTCGGGCACGAGTTCTGCGGGATCGTCGACGGCCGACGCGTCGTCGCCGCGAACTCGGCGCCGTGCGGCGCGTGCGACGGCTGCGCGCGGGATGAGCAATGCCGCGGGCTCGCGTTCCTCGCCGGGGCCTACGCGGACTGGATCGTGGTGCCCGAACGGATCGCGGCGGTGAACATGCACGACGTTCCGCCTGGGGTCGCGCCCGAGGTCGCTGCGATGGTCGAGCCGCTCGCGTGCTGCCTCCGCGGGGTCGATCGGGCCGGCGTGCAGGCGGGCGATACGGTCGCGATCCTCGGCGCAGGCCCGATCGGGTTGATGCTCGCCGCCTGCGTCGCCGACGCGGGCGGTTGGCCGGTGATCGTCGGCGGCCGTGAGGAGCGGCGCGCGCTCGTCGAAGAGTTCGGCGCCGAGGCCGGCGACGGCCGCGGCGCGGACATCGTGATCGAGGCCGCGGGGACGGAGCAGGCATGGTTCGACGCGGAGGAGCTCGTGCGGCCGGGCGGCACCGTCGTGCTGTTCGGCGGGCTCCCGCGCGACGCGCGGCCGCCGCTCGACGCATACCGCATCCACTACGAGGAGTTGACTCTGCGCGGCTCCTTCCACCACACACCTGCGACGGTACGCGCCGCGCTCGGCTTCCTCGCGAGCGGCGCATATCCCTGGGCGCGCCTGATCACGCACCGCGTCCTGCTCGCCGACCTGCCTGCGCTCTTCGCCGACCCGCCCCGTGACCTCCTCAAGGCCGCCGTCACTCCGTGAGCTGAACCGGACGCTGCTCCTGCGCCAAGGGCTGCTCGAGCGCAGCGCGGTGAGCGTGGAGGAGATGGCGCGGCACCTCGTCGCGCTGCAGGCGCAGTGGGCGCCGTCGCCGTACGTTGCGCTCTGGTCGCGCCTGCAATCGGTCGGCAAGGAGGAGGTGAGCGCGCTCGTGAAGGCGAGCACGCTCCGCGGGACGGTGCATGTCATGGCGCGCGACCTCTATCCGGCGATCGCATCGGCGACGATCGACGCGGGCCGCGGCCGGACGGAGAACCGAGGGTACGACGTGGCGGCGCTACGGCGGGCGATGCCGCGCGGCGCCGCGGAGCGGTCGGAGCTCGAGGCGGCAGCGGCCGCCGTGCTCGGCACCGACGACCGCTGGGCCGTTGCCTTCGCGCTGCGCGCACTGCCGTTCGTGCGTGCCGATGTCGTCGGCCCGTGGCCGCACACGAAGCCCGGCCGCGTTCGGTTGTGGCGCGAGCGGCTGCCGGATCCTGCCGCGAGCGCGGTGCGCGTGGTGCACACGGTTGTGGCCGCGTACGGGCCGATGACGCGCGACGAGATCGAGCGCTTCACCTCGTTCCGCATCCGGCAGATC
>CAZDEX010000056.1:0-10293 GCA_964504405.1 uncultured Gaiellales bacterium
TGTCGTAGCTCTGGCCCGTCCAGTCCAGGCCGTCCTCCGGGATCAGGTTCCACTCCTTGCATGCGACCTCGCACGCCTTGCAGCCGATGCACACCGACGTGTCGGTGAAGAAGCCCATGCGCGGCTGCGCCTGCGCGGCGTCGTAGGTCTCGTGCCCGTCGGCGATGCTCATGCGTCCTTCACCGCCCGTTCGCGCAGCGACGAGATGAGCTGCGAGAGCTTCGGGCCGCGCGGCCTGCGGCCGGGCCGGATGTCGCACGTGAACGCCTTGACCTCCTGGATGTGCACATTCGGGTCGAGCGCCATGTGGGCGAGGTCGTTCGCGGCGCCGCCGGTCGTCAGCCCGCGCTGGCCCCAGTGGTACGGAATGCCGACCTGGTGGCACAGCCGCCTGTCGACGCGCACCGGCTTGACGCGCCGCGTGACCAGCACGCGCGCCTCGATCGCAGAGCGCGCCGTGAAGACGGTCGCCCAGCCGCCGTGCTCGAGCCCGCGCTCGCGCGCGAGCTCGGGATGCACTTCGACGAACGCCTGCGGTTGCAGCTCGGAGAGATACGGGATGAACCGCGACATGCCGCCGGCCGTGTGATGCTCGGTGAGCCGGTAGGTCGTCGCGACGTACGGGAACTCGTCGCTCGTCGGCGGGTTGTAGGGGTCCTCGTGCGGCCAGGTGAACATCGCCGGGTTCGAGCGCTGCTTGTAGAGCTTGTTCGGGTAGGGCGACTCGTGCGGCTCGTAGTGCGTCGGGAGCGGCCCGTCTTCGAGGCCCTGCGGCGCGAACAGCCAGCCGCGGCCGTCGCCCTGCATGATGAACGGATGGTCGCCGGCGATCGCGTCGGGGCCTTCCGCATCGCGCTTCGGCTCGTAGTCCGGCGGCTTCTCCTCGTCGAAGTCGGGAGTGTCCGTCCCCGTCCACTTCTTCTGCTTGGCGTCCCACCAGACGAGCTTCTTGCGCTCCGACCACGGGTTCCCGTCCGGGTCCGCGGACGCGCGGTTGTAGAGGAGGCGACGATTCGCCGGCCACGCCCAGCCCCATTCGTGCGCGGCGTAGCTCTGCTCCCAGTGCGGCTTCCTGCGCGCGGCCATGTTCTGGCCCTCCGCCATCACGCCGCAGTAGATCCAGCAGCCGCACGCGGTCGTGCCGTCGTCCTTCAGGAGCTTGTACGCGGCAAGCGACTGTCCGAGGTCGTCCCACCCGTTGATCTCCGACAGCACGGAGGTCGCGCTGGGCTCCTCGATCTCGCCCGAGGTCGGGTAGTCCCAGGTCAGGTGCTGGATCGGCAGGTCGCGCGGATCCTGCGAGTCCTTGAGCCGCTCGCGGATCTTCTTGCCGAGGTGGTAGTAGAACCACAGCTCCGAGCGGCAGTCGTCCTTCGGCTCGACCGCCTTGAAGTGGTACTGCAGGAGACGCTGCGTGTTCGTGAAGGAGCCGTCCTTCTCCGTGTGGCTCGCGGCCGGCATGAAGAAGACCTCCGTCGGGATCTCCTCCGGCACGAGCTCGCCCGACTCGACCTCGGGGCTGTCGTACCACCACGACGCGCTCTCGATCTCGACGAGGTCGCGCACGACGAGCCAGTCGAGCTTCGCCATCCCGAGTCGCTGCGCGCGTCCGTTCGCGGAGCCGACCGCGGGGTTCTCGCCCGCGAGGATGTAGCCCCGCACCTTCCCTTCGAGCATCTGCTGGACGGTCCAGTAGTGCGAGTTGTCGTCGTCGATCCGCGGCAGGTACGAGAACGCGAAGTCGTTCTCCTTCGTCGCATGGACGCCCCACCACGCTTTGAGCAGCGACACGAAGTACGCGTCGAGCTTGTTCCACCAGCCGCCTTGCGCGCGATGGAACTCGAGCCACTTGTCGAGCTCCGGAGGATCCTCGACGTGCGGCATGTCGATGTAGCCCGGGAGCGTGTTGTAGAGCGTCGGGATGTCGGTCGAGCCCTGGATCGACGCGTGGCCGCGCAGCGCGACGATTCCACCTCCGGGCCGTCCGACGTTGCCCAGCAGCAGCTGGATGATCGCGGCGGTGCGGATGATCTGGACGCCGACCGTGTGCTGCGTCCAGCCGACGGCGTACGCGAACGCGCCCGTGCGCTCGCGGCCCGAGCTGTCGCAGAGCGCCTTCGCCACGTGCTCGAAGTCCTCGACCGAGCAGCCGCACGCCTCGGCGACGAACTCGGGCGTGTAGCGCGAGAAGTGGCGCTTGACGATCTGGAAGACGCACCGCGGGTCCTGCAGCGTCTCGTCCTCGGCGGGCGGCTCGCCGCCGCGCAGCATGTTGCTGCCGCCGCCGTGGCCCGACTGCTCGCCCTTCGGCGGCTTGCCCTCCTTGATCTCCGCCCCGTCGTACTTCCAGCTGGTGGGGTCGTACGACTTCTGCTCGGCGTCCCAGCCGGAGAAGAGCCCGTCGAGGTCCTCGGTGTCCCTGAACGCCTCGTCGACGATCACCGGCGCGTTCGTGTAGTGCTTGACGTACTCGTCGAACCAGCGCTCGTGCTCGAAGATGTAGTTGACGATGCCGCCGAGGAAGGCGATGTCGGAGCCGGCGCGGATGCCGATGTGCCTCGTCGCCATCGCGCTCGTGCGCGTGAAGCGCGGGTCGACGTGGATGACGTGCGCGCCCTTCTCCCGCGCCTCCATCACCCACTGGAAGCCGACGGGATGGTTCTCCGCCATGTTCGACCCCATGATCACGATGCAGTCCGAGTGCATGAGGTCCTGCTGGTAGTCGGTGGCGCCGCCCCGTCCGAACGAGGTGCCCAGACCGGGCACCGTGGAGCTGTGTCATATGCGGGCCTGGTTCTCGACCTGGATGACCCCGAGCGCCGTGAGCAGCTTCTTGATCAGGTAGTTCTCTTCGTTGTCGAGCGTCGCGCCGCCGAGGTTCGCGATCCCCATCGTGCGCTTCGCGGGCTGGCCCTCCGGGGTCGTCTCCTGCCAGGTCTCGGCGCGCGTCTTGACCACGCGGTCGGCGATCATCTCCATAGCGTCCTCGAGCGACAGCTCCTCCCAGCGCGTGCCGTACGGCCGGCGGTACTTCATCTTCGTCTCGCGCAGCGGGCTCGTGACGAGGCTCTTCGACGCGGAGCCCTTCGGGCAGAGGCGCCCGCGTGAGATGGGGCTTGCCGGGTCGCCCTCGATCTGCGTGATCTCGCCGTCCTTCACGTAGACGAGCTGCGCGCAGCCGACGGCGCAGTAGGGGCACACCGAATGCGTGACCGTGTCGGCGTCCTCGATGCGCGGCTTCAGCTCGCGCGAGCGCTGGGACTGGACGGACTTGCCGAGGCCGAGCGGATCACCCTCGCGCAGCTGGCGCACGACGGGCCACGCGTCGAGGAGCTTGGTGAAGCCCACGCCTGGCATCTATCCGAGCCGCGGAGCGGTAAAACGCATCGGACTGCGATCCGTCAGCCTCTACTCGAGGGTGTCGACCATTCGGCGGAGCTGCGTCCGCTCGACCCCGAGCGCGTCGTGGATCTCGGCGAGCTTCGCCTTGCCCGTGGCCGTCAGGCTGAGGAGCGTCACGCGTCCGTCCTCGGCCGACGGGGCGCGCGCGACGAGCCCGGCTTGCTCCGCGCGCTGCACGAGCTCGGTCACCGCGCTCTGCGTCAGCGCCAGGCGCTCGACGAGCGTCGAGATGGTCGTGGTGCCGCTGTCGCAGCCGGCGATCTGCAGCAGCAGGAGGTGCTGGCTCGGGGTGATCCCGGCTGCGCGGGCGGCCTGCTCGCTCGTCCGGAGGAACCGGCGCAGCGCCGAACGGAAGTCGGCCGCTTTCGCGTAGCGGTTCGAGCTTGCCACCACCAGGTTTTTGCACCCCTCGCGCCCGGAATCAAGCCCGGGTGGCGCGAATCGCCTCGTTGACGTTCTGGTTCTGTGCGCTCGAGCTGCTCTGGGCGATGCTCGTGGGAACGACGCAGAGCACCGAGTTGCTCATGGGCCTCCCCGTCGCCGCCCTCGGCGCGGCGTTCGCGGAGGCGCTGCGCACGCTCGGGCTGTTCGTGGTGGCGCCCGACGCGCGCCTGCTCGCCAAGGCATGGAAGCTGCCGTGGCTCGTCCCGTTCGACTTCGGGCTCGTCACCTGGGTGCTCGTGCGCTCGCTCGCCCGCGGGCGGCGGGTGCGTGGCACGTGGGTGACGATTCGCTATCCGGTGACCACCGGGGCGAAGGGGCGTTGGGACCGCGCCTTCGCGGTCGCCACGGCGAACGGCGCGGCGAATGCGATCGTCGTCGACATGGGCGCCGAGGAGACGGAGATGCACGCGCTCGATCCCGGGGTGTTCAGCGGGAAGACCGTGCTGTGAACGTCTTTCTCTGGACCGCGACGGCGCTGGTCGTGCTCGAGCTCCCGCTCCTCGTCTTCGCGTCCGTTTCGTCGCGGATCGACGCGCTCGTCGCGTTCCAGGCGTCGAGTGCGATCTTCACCCTTGCCCTGATCGCGCTGGCGCAAGGATTCCATCGGCCGTCGTACACGATCCTCGCCGTCGTCGCCTCCGTGCTCACGTTCTCGGGCGGAATGGTGTTCGTGCGCTTCTTCGCACGGGAGCTCGACCCGTGAGAGCGGTGATCGTCGATGCCCTGCTCGTGCTGACCGTGCTCTGCGAGCTCGTCTGCGTCGTCGGGGTGCTCGCCGGCGGCACGGTGTACGACCGCTTGCACTACAGCGGAGCGACGACGTCGGTCGCGCCGTTCCTTCTGCTCGTCGCGATCGCGCTGCGTCAGCCGCACCCGTACACGAACCCGGTGTGGAACGCGCTCTTCGACGCGCTCGCGCTCTTCGTCCTCAACAACGTGCTCTCGCATGCGGTCGCCCGCGCGGCGCGGGCGCGAGGCGCCTGATGGTCCCGCTGCAGTCGGTCTGCCTGCTCTTCACCGCCGCCGGCGCGCTCGGCGTGGTGCTCGCCCGCGACGTCGTGCACCAGGCGATCATCTTCTCGCTCTACGGCTTCTCGCTCGTCGTGCTGTTCACGATCTTCCAGGCGCCCGACGTCGCGCTGTCTGCGCTCGTCGTCGGCGGGATCGCGTACCCGCTGGTCCTCGTGAGCGCGATTGCGCGCGTCGCGGCGCAGAGGAAGCGCAAGTGAGCACGCGACTTCGCCTCGGGCTCTTCGCGCTCGGTGCGCTCGGCCTCGGCGCCCTGCTCGTGCACGGCCTCGTCGACCTGCCGTCCTTCGGCGACTACCCGGGGCCGTACGGCAACCTGATCGCGAAGCTCGCGCCGCCGGAGCGGCACATGGTGAACACGGTCACCTCCGTCGTCTTCGATTACCGCGGCTTCGACACGATGGGCGAGGAGCTGCTGCTCTTCGGCGCGGCGTCGGCCGTCGCGCTCCTGCTGCGCGAGCGGCGCGAGGAGCAGGTGTCGGACGTCGTCGACGCGGTCGACAGCCCGGCGGTTCGCGGCATTGGAGCGCTCGCGGCGGTGATGCTGATCGTGATCGGGCTCAACGTTGTCACGCACGGCTTCATCACGCCGGGCGGCGGGTTCCAGGGCGGCGTCGTGCTCGCGTCCGCGTTCGTCACCGTCCTCCTCGCCGTCGAGTACCGCGCCTACCGGCGCATCGCGTCGACGTCGTTCGGTGAGCCTGCCGAAGCGTTCGGCGCCGGCGGCTATGTCGGTCTCGGTCTTGTCTCGCTCGGCTTCGGCCTCGCGTTCCTGCAGAACTTCATGGAGCTCGGCGTGACGGGGCGCCTCAGCTCGGGCGGCAGCGCGATCCTCGTCAACCTCTCGTCGGCGCTCGCCGTCTCGGGCGGATTCCTCGTCATCTTCAGCGAGTACCTCGAGGAGAACATGCGGGAGCGGCATGCGTTTGAGAGGCGCAGTTGAGCGTGTTGCCGTACCTGCTCGCGGCGTGGATCTTCGTCGCCGGCCTCTACGGGATCGTCTCGAGCCGCAACCTGATCCATCTCGTGGTGTGCGTGAGCGTCTGCCAGTCGGCGACCTACGTGCTCCTGCTCGCCGTGGGCTACAAGAAGCACGGCACGGCGCCGGTGTTCGCCGACATCCCGACGAGCAGGCGCGTCGTCGACCCCGTCGTGCAGTCGCTGACGCTGACCGATCTCGTCGTCGCCGTCGCCGTGTCCGCGCTCCTCCTCGCGCTTGCGCTGAAGGTGTACGACCACCACCACTCGCTCGACCCGGGCGAAGTGACGGAGCTCGCCGGATGACGATCGTCCCGTTCGTCGTCGCCCTGCCGTTCATCGCAGCGACCGCCATCGGCGCGACCGGGAAGTGGCTGCCGAACCGCATCTCGGACGTGGGCGGCTTCCTCGCGGTCGGCGCGCCCGTTGTGCTCGCGGCGATCCTCGTCGCGCGCACGGCCGGCCGAATCGTCACCTACTGGTTCGGCGGCTGGCGCCCCGAGCGTGGGCAGTACCCGATCGGGATCGCATTCACGGTCGACCGGATCGGAGCCGGGCTTGCGCTACTCGTCGCCGTCCTGCTGGCGGCCGCGCTCCTCTTCTCGTGGCGCTACCTCGAGGAGGAGCACTACCTCTTCGTCGTCCTGATGCTCCTCTTCGGCGGCGCGATGATGGGCTTCGTCCTCACCGGGGACGTGTTCAACATGTTCGTCTTCTTCGAGCTGATGAGCGTCGCCGCGTTCGCGCTCACTGCGTACAAGGTCGAGGAGGCGAGCCCGCTCCAGGGCGCGTTCAACTTTGCCGTCTCGAACACGATCGGCGCGTTCCTCGTCCTGTTCGGCATCGGCTTGCTGTACGGCCGCACGGGCTCTCTCAACCTCGCCGAGATCGGGCGGCGCCTCTCGGGCGACGGGCGGCACGACGGGCTCGTCGTCGTCGCGTTCGGGCTCATCACGTGCGGGTTCCTCGTCAAGGCGGCGATGGTCCCATTCCACTTCTGGCTGGCCGACGCGCACGCCGCGGCGCCCGCGCCGGTGTGCGTCCTCTTCTCCGGGGTGATGGTGGAGCTCGGCATCTATGCGGTCGCGCGCATCTACTGGTCGACGTTCGCCGGCGTCCTCGGCTCGTTCGAGCATCCAATTCGCGACGTGCTGCTCGGGGTCGGCGCCGTCACGGCGGTCGTGGGCGCGGTGATGTGCGGGATGCAGCGCCACCTGAAGCGCCTGCTCGCGTACTCGACCATCTCGCACGCGGGCTGCTTCCTGATCGGCGTCGCGCTCCTCACCCCGGACGGGCTCGCCGGCTCCGCGCTGTACGTGCTCGCGCATGCGTTCGCCAAGGCATCCCTCTTCCTCGCATGCGGGGTCCTGCTCGTCACGCGAAGCGCGATCGACGAGTTCGACCTGCAGGGGAAGGGCCGCGGGCTGCCGATCGTCGCGGGCGCCTGGTTCGTCGCCGCGCTCGCGCTCGCGAGCCCGCCGTTCCTCGGGACGTTCACCGGGCACGCGTTCATCGAGGACTCCGCGAGCGTCGAGGGCTACTGGTGGGTCACGCTCGTGCTCGCGTTCGCGACGATCGGGTCGACGTCGGCCATCGTGCGCTCGGGCCTGCGCGTGTTCGCGGGGATCGGCGACACGCAGGACCCGCTCCTCTCGGAGGAGCCCCCCGAGAGCGAAGACCCGGGTGACCGGCCGAGCATCACGGGGATGCAGGCGATCACCGCGATTCTCGCGCTGGCAGGACTCTCGATCGGAGCGCTGACGCCGCTCGCCGCGACGGTGCAGGTGGCGGCGCACCACTTCGTAGCCCATGCCGACTACGCGAAGGTGGTGCTCGACCACAGCGCGCTCACGCCCGCGCCGCCCGGCGACTGGAAGACGACGACCGCGAGCGTCGCGTGGGCACTCGTCACGCTCGTCTGCTCAGCGCTCGTCGGCTTCGGCTCGCTGTACCGCGACCGCCTGCCGCAGGGCGTGACCCGGGCGCTGGCGCGCGGGCTCGCACCGCTGCGCGCGGCGCACAGCGGGCATGTCGGGGACTACGTCGCGTGGCTGACCTTCGGCACCGCCGTGATCGGCGGCCTCTTCGCGCTCACGATTCGCTGAGCGCTGCCTGCAGCGTAACGAGATCCGACTCGCTGTTGTAGGCCTGCACGGAGACGCGCATCACCCAGCCCCTGCGCGTCTCCACGATCGGCACCTCGATGCGGTGCTCCTCGTAGAGCCGCTGCTTCAGCGCAGCGGGGTCGTCGTGCTCGACGCGGTAGCCGCGCATCTGCGCGTAGTCCTCTGTCAGCGGCGCGAGCCCGAAGTCGGCGTCCGCCAGGAGCGCGTGACACCGCTCCCGGACGCGCGGCCAGTCGTGCGCGGCGAGGAAGTCGATCGCAGCGGGAACGGCCAGGAACGCCGACGGGTCGCGCGTTCCTTGCCAGCGGTGCAGCTCGTGGAACGCCGCGCCGTCGGCCCAGTCCCACGAGACGATGAGCGGCTCGATCGGCTTCTGCGCGTCGGGCGTGGCGTAGAGGAAGCCGGATCCCTTCGGCGCGCACATCCATTTGTGGCAATTGCCCGCGTACACGTCGGCGCCGAGGGACTCGAGGTCGAGCTCGATCTGTCCGGGCGCGTGCGCGCCGTCCACGATCGTCATGGCGCCCGCCTCGCGCGCTCGCGCAGACAGCGCTGCGACATCGTTGATCCGCCCGGTCGACCACTCGATGTGCGAGCAGAACACGATGCGCGTGCGCGGGCCCGGCTCGAGCGCGTCGAACGGCGCGCGAACGATGCGCGCGCCGGTGCGGCGCGAGACGTACTCCCACATCCGCTCCATGCCGCCGTACTCCTCGTCGCCGAGGAGCACCTCGTCACCGGCGTCGAGCGTCAGCGAGCGCACGACCGTGTTGATCGCCGACGTCGCGTTGGTTGCGAACGACAGGTTCGCCGGGTCGGCTCCGACGTACGCCGCGAGCGCGTGCCGCGCCGCGTCGAGCGCTTCCGGCAGTCGCCGCTCGAGCGCGAGGAACTCGACCGGCTGGCGCTCGAGCTCGCGCTGGAGGCGCTGGTACGCCTCGAAGACAGGCCGAGGACAGGCGCCGAAGGAGCCGTGATTGAGGTAGACGACCTCCGGATCGAGGAGAAACAGTTCCTTCACAGCTCTTAACCCGCGTTGAATCCACGGCGGTTATAACGATTCCCGTGGGTCGCACCCGCATCCTCTCCCTCCGCGCCGCCGAGCTCGTGCTCGTCGCTCTCGCGGGAGCGGCGCTCGCGCTCGGCGGCGCAGCCCTCTTCGGGAAGCTGGGCAACCACACCACGATCCAGCAGATCTCGCCGCTCGGCGGCGGCGGTCTCGGCAACGCGAGCCTCCCCGCGCCGACGCACGAACGGACCGCGGAGCAGATCTACAAGCAGGACGCGCCCGGTGTCGTGCAGATCACGGCGACCTCGACGTCGGCCGGGGCTACGCAGTTCGACCCGTTCGGCCCGCTGATCCCATCGGTGCCGCAGACGTCGGAGGCGCTCGGCTCCGGCTTCGTGATCGACAAGGCGGGCCACGTCGTCACGAACTACCACGTGGTGCAGGGCGCGCAGAAGGTCTTCGTCTCGTTCTCCGGCAGCGACCAGCTGCACGCGAAGGTGGTCGGCACGGATCCCTCGACCGACACCGCCGTGCTCAAGATCGACCAGCACGCCGGTGCGCTCACGCCGCTCGAGCTGGGCGACTCCGACGCCGTCCGCGTCGGCGACACGGTCTACGCGCTCGGCAACCCGTTCGGTCTGTACACGCGCACGCTGACGGGCGGCATCGTCTCGGCGGTGCAGCGGCAGATCCAGGCGCCGAACTCGCTCTCGATCGACAACGTCATCCAGACCGACGCCGCGATCAACCACGGCAACTCCGGCGGCCCGCTCCTCGACAGCGAGGGCCGGGTGATCGGGGTCACGTCGCAGATCTATGCCGACAGCAGCCAGTCCGGGAACATCGGCATCGGCTTCGCCATCCCGATCAACACCGTGCGCAACGTGGCCGCGCAGCTCATCTCGACGGGGACGGTCGCGCATGCGTACCTCGGCGTGATCACGGCGCCGATGACGCCGCGCATCGCGCAGCTCTTCCACCTGCCGAGCAGCGGGCTGCTCGTGTCGAAGGTCGACCAGAACGGCGCCGCGGCGAAGGCCGGTATCAAGGGCGGCACTACGAAGGTGATCGTGGAAGGCGAGAGCTACACGGTCGGCGGCGACGTGATCGTCGCCGTCGACGGCAAGCCCGTCTCACAGTTCGAGCAGCTGCGCGACGCCGTCGCGGGCAAGAAGCCCGGCGAGAAGATGAAGCTCGAGGTCTTCCGCAACGGCAGCAAGAAGACGATCTCCGTCACGCTCGCGCAGGCGCCGCGGGCGGGGCCGTGACCGAGCGCCGGATCGCGGCCCCTTTACACCTTCTTTA
>CAZDEX010000057.1:0-4291 GCA_964504405.1 uncultured Gaiellales bacterium
CGGGCCGCGAGAGCCCGAGCTGGCATCGCATGTTGACGACCGAAAACAAGTGGCTCGCCGCGCGCTACGGCCTCGAAGCGCCTGTGATGGACCTCGCGACGGGCCGCCGCAACCGCGTCCCCGTCGCGCAGCTGATCCGGAGGACGCTGCGCGACATCGAGCCGCACGCGCGCGAGCTCGGCTCGGAGCGCGAGCTCGAAGGGATTCGCGATCTGCTCTCGCGGGGCAACGGGTCGGATCGCCAGCTCCGCGTGTGGAACGCGAACCGCGACATCGTCGAAGTCGTGCGTGAGGTGTCGGCCGCGACGGAGGCGGCCGCGGTCCCGGTCGACTAGAACGCGGGAACGGCGGTGACCTGGCCGCCCTTGCCGACGACCCAGAGCGTCGTCGCGTCGGGCGCGTACCCGAGCGCGACGGCGGCCGTCCGCTTGCCCTGCACCACCGCGTGCTGCGGCAGCGAGACGTTGAAGAGCCTGCCTGCCGCTGCGACCGCCATCCGCTTCCCGTCCGGCGACATCGCGGAGACGGAGGCGACCGGCCCGTTGTCGTAGAGCGAGGTCTTCTTGAAGCGGAACGCGACACGCACCACGCGCGAGCCGACGTCGATGCCCGCGACCCGTCCGTATCCGGGGTTGACGGCCCAGAGCGTCTTGCCGTTCGGCGACAGCTCGAGCGCCCACGTCGTCGCCGAGTTGAAGTCGCCCGTGCCCTGCAGGTCGATGCAGCGCGCCGCGGACGTCTTCAGGTCGAGCTGGTGCACCATCGCGCCGCCGTTGCCGCCGATGTAGAGCGTGAACAGGTAACGGCCGTCCTTCGACTCGGTGCGCACCCACGGGATGCCCCAGATCGTCGACGATGCCTTCGGATCCTTGATCGGCTTCGCCCTGAGCCGGTCGGCGCCGAGGTCGTAGATCACGATCTCGTAGCCGGAGTGGAGATAGCGCAGAAGGTAGAGCTTGTCGCCGGCGAGCGCGTCGAAGCCCCAGCTGACGTCCGTCTGCACGCCAACATCCTGCTCGCCGGTCGGTGAGACGATCGCGAACGTCGAGTCGCCCTTGTCCCCCCGCTGCAGCACCGCACGACGGCCGTCCTGCGACGCGCCCACGAGGGTGAACTCGCCTGCGGCGGCGAGCGTCGCCCGGCCTGCCACCTCGCCGGTCGTCGCGTCACGCCAGGTCAGAGTGCGGAGGCTGCTCTGCTCGATGAGCGTGCGGCGCGCGGCGAGCACCCCGGCCGGCAGATTGCGCGCGACGGCGCCCGCCCGCAGGTCGACGATCTGCACGGGCCCACCGATCCCGGTCGGGCGCACGAGCAGCTGGCCCCCGACGAGCGGCGTGCCGCTCGGGGCACAGCTGAGCGGGCTGCAGCCCGCAGCGGGGGCAGCGGCGGGGAGGAGCGTCGCGAGGAAGAGGCTGCCGATGAGCGCGAAGCGCTTCACCACGACTAGTACGTGCCTGGACCGCGAGAGGTCCGTCAACCGTATGGACCTCGTGGGATTCCCTCGTCGTAGAGTCGATGGGTGGCTGAGCGCGCCTGGATCAGGGGTGCCCAGAGAGGGTCTGTCGCGGACCTCGAACGGCTCTTCCGCGAGCACTGGCCTCGTGCGTACCGCGCCGCCCACCTCGTCACCGGGGACCCGGCCGCCGCGGAGGACATCGCGCAGGAGGCATTCCTCGCAGCGATCCGCAATCTCGACCGCTTCGACCGGCGGCGGCCCTTCGCGCCGTGGCTGCACCGCATCGTGGTCAACCGCGCGATCGACTGGAACCGGGCGCGGAAGCTCCGCGCCGAGGTCGAGCTCGGCGACTGGCTGCCCGCCGCGCCGGTGGAGGAGCTCGACGGCAGCGCACTCGGCCGCATCGCCGACCTGGCGCCGGAGCACCGCGCGGTGGTCGTGCTGCGCTACGTGCTCGAGTACACGCCGGGCGAGATCGCGGAGCTGCTCGACCTGCCGCGCGGCACCGTCAATTCGCGGCTTCGCCGGGGGCTCGACCGCATGAAGGAGCAGGAAGCTTGAGGCATAGGCTCGACGGAGCGGGTATGAGGGATGCCGAAGAGCGCGCGTGGCGTGTGGTGCGGCAGGCGTTCGAAGAGCGGCCCGCGCGGCCACGGCATCGAGCAGCCAACAGACTGCTGCTCGCTGCGGTCGCGGGAGCGGCGGCGCTTGCCGCGGCCGTTGCGTCGCCGCCGGGACACGCGGTGTTCCAGAAGGTGCGCGAGACCGTCGGCATCTCGCAGGCCGAGCCGGCGCTCTTCTCGCTGCCTGCGAAGGGCCGGCTCCTCGTCGTCTCGGCGGACGGCGGCGGCGTTTGGCTCGTGCACGACAACGGCTTCAAGCGCCGACTGGGCTCGTACACCGATGCCGAGTGGTCGCCGCACGGCCTCTTCGCGGTCGCGACGACGTCGAACCAGCTCGTCGCACTCGACGTGTACACGGGCGTCCGCTGGACGCTGCAGCGCCGCGCGTCGTCGCCGCGCTGGGAGGGCACCCGCGTCGACACGCGCATCGCGTACCTCACGCCGGCCGGCCTGCGCGTCGTCGCGGGCGACGGCACGGGAGACCATGTGCTCGACCGGTACGCGCGGGACGTCCCCCCCGCCTGGGACCCGACGCGGCTGCACACCGTCGCGTACTCCTCCGGCGGCGCGATCGTCCTCCGGCAGGCCGACTCCCAGGCAATCGTGTGGCGCGCCCCGATCTCGGTCCTGCCGCACGACCTCACGTGGTCGCGGGACGGGCGGTACCTCGCGGTGATCGCCTCGAAGCGGATCGTCGTGCTCGACCGGAACGGTCACCTGCGCCGAAGCGTGACGACGCTCAGCGAAGGATTCGTCGACGCCGCTTTCCAGCCGGCGACACACCAGCTCGCGCTCTCGCTGCATACGCAGCAGGGCAGCGAGGTGCGCATCGTCGACGTCGACCATCCGGGCCGTGCCCGCCTCCTCTTCGCGGGGCCGGGCACGTTCGGCGACTTCGCATGGTCGCCGGATGGACGGTGGCTCCTCCTCTCCTGGCCGACGGCCGACCAGTGGCTCTTCCTCCGCGGCTCGCACGTGCACGCGGTCGCGAACATCAAGGAGCAGTTCCCGCGCGACGACGACCGGCCGCCGTCGCTGCAGCTCGCCGGCCGGTGGTGCTGCAGCGGGTAATCTCGCCGCGTGCTGCACGCAGGCGACCAGGTCCCCGACGCAACCGTCTTCCTCGGCCCGAACGAGCCGATGACCATGCGCGAGCTCGTGGAAGACGGGCCGAAGCTGCTCGTCTTCTATCTGTTCGACTGGTCCTCCACCTGAACGAACGAGATGGAGCTCCTGCGTGACAGGAGAGCGGAGCTCGACGAGGCCGGCGTCCAGCCGATCGGCATCTCTCGCGACTCGCCGTGGTGCCACATCGCGTGGACGCAGGCGCTCGACCTGAACTTCGGGCTCCTGTCGGACTTCAACGGCGAGGCCGTGCGCGGGTTCGGGATCGGCTTCGAGTTCCGCGGCTTCCAGGACGTCGCGCAGCGAACGGCGTTCCTCGTCGACGACCGCGGGACGATCCGCAACGCGTGGCATTACGAGACGGGAGAGCTGCCCGACGTCGACGAGTGGGTCGATGCGGCGCGGGCCTTGAACGCGTCCGCCTGATCTGTCTGAATCTCCACCATGGAGACACCTGCAGCCGTCGCGTCGGCCGAGGAACGCAGTTCCGGCGCGCTCACCTACATCCTGCTCGCGGCCATCCTCGTCGTCGCGGCGATCTTCGCGTTCGATTCGACCGCCGTGCCCAATCACTGGTATGGCCTCTTCAAGGCGATCCACGTCACGTTCGCCGTCTTGTGGGTCGGCGGGGGAACGATGATCACGATCCTCGCGATCATCGCCGAACGCTCGAACGACCCCGTTCAGATCGCGAACGTCGCGCGTCAAGCCGCGACGGTCGGCGAGAAGTTCTTCGCGCCGATCGGCCTCGTCACGTTCCTGATGGGGATCGCGATGATGATCAACACCGACTGGGGCTGGGGGAAGTTCTGGGTGGTCGTGGGCTTGATCGGCTACTTCACGACGTTCTCGATCGGGCTCGGCCTGATCGCACCGACCGTGAAGAAGCTGCACGCGATGATCGAGGCGAACGGCCCGACGCATCCCGACTCGATCGCATTGGTCAAGCGCATCATGTTGATCGCACGCATTGACGTAGCACTGCTGATCGTCGTCGTACTCGACATGGTGACCAAGCCGTTCTCGTGAATGGGCCTCGACGGCCCATTCACGAGAGGACTCTGATTCGCGGAGCGAACCAGCGTCC
>CAZDEX010000057.1:4391-10245 GCA_964504405.1 uncultured Gaiellales bacterium
GGTTGCTGAGCTCAGCAACCCAGCATCCTGGTTCGGCTTCGCCGAATCAGGATGCATGACGCGCGCGGCCTCGACGGCCCATTCACGAGAGGACTCTGATTCGCGGAGCGAACCAGCGTCCAGGGTTGCTGAGCTCAGCAACCCAGCATCCTGGTTCGGCTTCGCCGAATCAGGATGCGTGACGCGCGGGGCATCGAGCCCCGCGCGTCACATCCCCATCGCGTGGTAGCCGGCGTCGACGTAGAGCGTCGTGCCGGTGACGTTCTTCGCGTCGTCGCTCAGCAGGTACGCCGCCGCAGCGCCGACATCGTCCGCGTCGATGTGTCGGTGCAGCGGGGCGCGCTCCTCGAACATCGATTCCATCGTGGTGAAGCCGGCGATCGAGCGTGCGGCGAGCGTGCGCACCGGTCCTGCCGAGACCGCGTTGACGCGGATGTTCTTCTGGCCGAGGTCCCACGCGAGGTACTTGACGGACGCGTCGAGCGTCGCCTTCGCGACGCCCATCACGTTGTAGTGCGGGACGGCGCGCTCGCCGCCGAGGTACGTCATCGTCACGACGGAACCTCCGCGCGCCGCCTCCATCAGCGGCTCGGCGGCACGGGCCGTCGCGACGAGCGAATAGGCGCTGATGTCGACCGCCATCCAAAAACGGTCGCGCGGCGTATCGGTGAAGCGGCCCTCGAGATCCTCGGCCGCGGCGAACGCCACCGAGTGGACGAGGAGATCGAGTTTGCCCCCGAACGCATCCGACACCTCCGAGAAGACTCGCTCGATCGCCGCGTCGTCGCGCACGTCGAGCTCCGTGACGAGCGGACTGCCGACGGAGTCGGCGAGGTCCCGAACGCTCTTCTCGATCCGCTCGCCCTGGAAGGTGAACGCAAGCTCCGCGCCGTCCGCGGCAAGGCGCTGCGCGATCGCCCACGCGATCGAGCGCTTGTTCGCGACGCCGAGGACGAGCGCCTTTTTGCCTTCGAACATCGGGCGCGACTTTAGATGATCGACCATCGCGGAGTTTGGCTACTCTGCGGAACCTTGCGTCGCCCCCTGATGCTGATGGCGGCTATCGGGCTCTTGACGGCGACCTCCGCGTCCGCCGCTCTGACCCCGATTCGCCGCGACGCGCGCGAAGCGGCGCTGCCCCGCGTGCGTGCGGGCAACCTGCAGATCCCGACCGCACACGAGCACGGCGTGACACGCGTGATCGTCCGCCTCGCCGCGCCGCCGCTCGCGGCATGGAGCGCGGGCCGCAGCACGCTGAGCGCCTCGCGCACCCACCACCTCGACGTGACGTCGGCCGGCTCGCGAACGTACCTGGCGCACCTCGCGACGCTGCAGGAGGTCGCGGCCGCCCAGGTTCGCGCGGCGGTGCCCGGAGCGCTCGTCCAGGAGCACTACTCGATCCTGCTCGACGGCTTCGCCGTGCAGTTGCCGGCGCGCTCGCTCCCGAAGCTCCTGTCGGTGCGCGCCGTGACGAAGATCTATCCGAGCCTCTCGTACACCTCGACGATGGATCGCGGGCCGTCGGTGATCAAGGCGACCGACCTGCAGGCCGCCACCGGCGACAAGGGCCAGGGCATCAAGATCGCCGTCGTCGACACCGGCGTCGATTCCTCGAGCCCGTTCCTCAACCCGGCCGGCTTCACCTACCCCGCGGGCTTCCCGAAGGGCAACACGAAGCTGACGACGCCGAAGGTGATCGTGGCGAAGGTCTTCCCCGGCCCGGTGCGCGACAAGAACAGCAACAAGGCGTTCGACCCGAGCGAGCCGCATGGGACGCACGTGTCGGGCATCGCGGCCGGCGACGAGGGAACGAACGCGCCCGCCGGCCCCGACCATCCTGCGGTCGCGAACCTCGCCGGTGTCGCGCCGAAGGCGTGGATCGGCAACTACCGCGTCTTCACCGTCCCGACGCCCCTCGGCCACGAGGCGAACACCCCGGAGATCGTGCACGCGTTCGAGGCGGCCGTCGCGGACGGCATGAACGTCATCAACTTCTCGGGCGGCGGCCCGCAGACGGATCCCGCGAACGACGCGATGTACGAGACCGTCCACAACGTCGCGCTGGCCGGCGTCGTGCCCGTGATCGCGGCCGGCAACGACCGCGACGACTTCGGCCTCGGCACCGCGGGCAGCCCGGGCACCGCGCCCGACGCGATCGCCGTCGCGGCGACGTCGAACTCGCACGTTTTCGCGCCCACGCTCAGCGTCGTCGGCGCGCCACCCTCCCTCGGCGCGATCCCGTTCCAGACCGGCGGCCTCAAGCTCCCGGGCGCATGGTCGACGCTCGACCAGACGGTCGTCGACATCAGCACCGTGATGGGCACCGACGGCAAGTCGGTCGACCCGTACCTCTGCGGTTCTGCTGACAACCCGAACGGCGGGCGCGGGACCATCCCGAAGAACGCGGTGAAGGGCAAGATCGTGCTCGCGCTGCGCGGCACGTGCAGCTTCATCTCGAAGTCTGAGCGCGCGTTCCTCGGCGGTGCGATCGGCCTGATCCTCATCGACAACCGCTTCGGCGAGGCGAACCCCGTCCCGGTCCGCCTGCTCCAGCCGGCGGGCATGGTCTCCGACCTCGACGGACGGCATCTGCGCGCGTACCTCGACGCGAACGGCGGCCAGGCGGCCATCCGCGTGAGCAGCGGAATCGACGAGATCCAGACGGGTCGCAGCGGCATCATCACGAGCTTCTCGTCCGCCGGGCCGACGGACTTCGAGCACATGCTGAAGCCCGACATATCGGCGCCAGGGCTCGACGTCCTCTCGTCGACGCCGCCGCTCACGACCGGCTCGACGTTCTCGGTCTTCGCCGGCACGTCGATGGCGACGCCGCACGTCGCGGGCGCAGCCGCGCTGATCCTGCAGCGGCACCCGGGCTGGACGCCGTACCAGGTGAAGTCCGCGCTGATGTCGACCGCCGGCCCTGCGTGGGGCGACACCGCCCGCACGCAGGAGGCCCCGGTCCTCCTGGAAGGCGCCGGGCTGACGAACGTGCAGGCCGCCGATGACCCGAAGCTCTTCACCGATCCGCAGTCCCTGTCGTTCCAGCGCATCGACGTGTCGACCGGCGCACAGCGCAAGGCGATGCTGCTCACGCTGACCGACTCCGGCGACGGCTCGGGCAACTGGACGGTCGCGATCGCGCCGCAGGCGCAGTCGCCCGGCGTCCAGATCGACGTGCCCGGCGTGGTGACGGTGCCGCCCGGCGGCGACGTCTCGATCCCCGTCACCGTGCGCGCGTCGGCCGACGCGGGCAAGGGCGAGAACTACGGCTTCCTCGTGCTGGCGGGGAACGGCGTGCAGCGCCGCGTGCCGTACGCGTTCATCCTCGAGCGGCCGGCGCTCCGGGACGCGCCCGTCGTGCCGCTGCGCAAGCTGCAGTCCGGCGACACCGCTGCCGGGACGAACCGCGTCAGCCAGTACTGCTGCCCCGCCGCCCCCTTCGGCCCACCGCCGACGTACACGGGGCCGACGATGAACGAGGACGGCGCCGAGCATCTCTACTCGTTCGACGTCAACGAGCCGATCGTCAACTTCGGTGTCTCCGTGCTCGCCTCGACGCCGGGCTCGTTGATCGACCCGTTCGTGCTCGGCTCGAAGAACGAGAACGACGTACAGGGCTACGCGGGCATCCCGACCGACGTCAACTCGCTCACGTACGACGCCAACGTCGACGTCGGCGCTGCGGGCGTGCAGTTCCCGCGCCTGCAGCGCTTCTTCGTCTCGGTCGACTCGCGCGCCGATCCGTTCACGAACAAGCCGCTGAAGGGGAAGTACCTGCTGAACGCGTGGGCGAACGACGTCACCCCGCCCTTCGTGCGCATCCTGACGACACGCATCACTGCGGGCCGCCCGCTGATCGTGGGCCAGGCGGCCGACGTCCAGTCCGGCGTCGATCCCCTTTCGTTGGTGATCAACTACGAGAACGCGCTCGTCGGGGCGTCGCTGTACGACCCGTTCACCGGCCTGATCGTCTTCGGCATCCCGCGCGCAGCGCCGAAGTTCAAGGCGGGCACGACGCGGGTCGTGGTGATGGCGTCCGACTACCAGGAAGCGAAGAACATCAACACCGTCGGGAACGACATCTACCCGAACACGACGTTCAAGCGGGTCAAGCTGAAGGTCGTGAACGGCCCGACCGTCACCTGGATCGAGCCGCCCGCACGCGTCTGCGCGCGGAAGAACGACCGCCTCGTGGTCGTGGCCGCCTCCACGAAGAAGGTCGAGCAGGTCGTCTTCACCGACAACGGCAAGCGCGTCGGCGTGGACAAGAGCGGATCGGGTGGCGTGTACTCGGTCGGGTGGAAGACGGCGAAGCTCGAGAAGGGGACGCGGCACCTGCTCGCAACGGTCACGGACGCAGCGGGCAACAGGGCCGCGGCGGGCCGCGTGCTCGAGATCTGCAAATAAAGAGGCTTGCCGTCGTCACCGGCGCGAGCTCGGGAATTGGCGCGGAGCTGGTGCGCGCGCTGCAAGCGCGCGGGATGCACGTCATCGGTCTCTCGCGCCGTCCTTCCGACGCGGACGAGCACGTCGAGGTCGACGTCGCCGACCGCGAGGCGGTCGAGACGGCCGCTGCGGGCGTGCTCGAGCGCCATCCGCGCATCGACCTGCTCGTGAACAACGCGGGCATCGGGGCCCGCGACAATTATCTCGGCGCGGAGCCGGAGACGATCGAGCAGGTGATGCGCGTCAACTACCTGGGCTCGGTGTGGACGACCCGCGCGTTCCTGCCCGGCCTCGGCGCCGGCTCGCACGTCGTCAACGTCGTCTCCGTCGCGGGGACGGTCGCGATCGGGCCGTACTCCGCGTCGAAGCACGCGCAGCTCGTGTTCTCGCGCTCGATCGCCGCCGAGCTCGCGCCGCGCGGAATCAAGGTGCACACGGTCAACCCCGGGTTCGTCGAGACGCCCGGCTTCCCGCAGCGAGGAGCACGCTTCGGGACGCTCGGCTCGCGACTGGTCGTCGACCCGCCCCTCGTCGTCGAGCGCCTGCTGGACGCCGTCGACAAGGACAAGCGCGAGATCGTCGTTCCTCGCTGGTACAGGCCTGCGGCGTGGATCGAGGCGCTTGCGCCGGGCGTCGTCGCTAGCGCGCGAGGACGTACCAGCCGACGGTCGCCGCGTACCCGCTAGGCGCGAGGCTCCGTGCGCGCTCGCGGTCGGCGCCTTCGCAGCCCGCGAGGTCGAGATAGGCCTCGAGATCGCGCGGCTCGCTGGTCACGAGCTCGCGCCGCAGGTGCAGCTCGTTCGAGTCGAAGAGCCCGCGCAGGTCGGCATCGGCCAACAGCCGTGTCGTCGACGGGTCGCGCGCTCGTTCGAACCGGTTCAGCTCGAGTGCTGCGAGCGGATCGACCGGCGCGAGCTGGTCGGCGACGAGGATCTGCCCGCCGGGGCGCGTGACGCGCACGAGCTCTGCGACGAGCAGCTCCGGCCGCCGCGTGTGGTGGAGGGTGCGCAGCGAGCCGGCGAAGTCGAAGGAGAACGACTCGAACTGAAGCTGCTCGCCGTCGCCCGTCACGACCTCGACGTTTGCAGGTGCGTCCGCGCGAGCGCGTTCCGCCAGCTCTTCGTCGATCTCGACAGCGACGACCTCGCGCACGTGCGGTGCAAGCGCGAAGGCGAGCGCGCCGGTGCCGGCGCCGACGTCGAGCGCCCGCTCGTCGCCGCTCAGCTGCAGGAGCTCGCCGAGCCGCGCTGCGAGCGCCTCCGCCCGCGCGGCCTGCAGCTCGGCGCGCCGGTCGGCGTTCGTCATTTCCCGCTCCGGCGCCGGCAAAGCCGGCACCTACGCTCTTTGATGAGCTCCGTCGAGCCTACGCTCATTTCCCGCTCCGGCGCCGGCAAAGCCGGCACCT